>CAVJLK010000054.1:0-12968 GCA_963650175.1 Ruminococcus sp. CAG:579
CCGAGACCGAGACCCTGACCGTCGACAAGGCAAGCTACAACGCCGTCCTGTTCGGGACTCTCGTCGTCGGAGATGTGGCCTTCAGCGGGAGCTCCGCCGGCAACGTCTCCATCCTGTACGTCAAGATCGCCAAGACTGAGATGACCGCGTCCAGCATTACTCTGTCCAAGGCCAAGTTCGTCAGCAACAACACCTTCACTGGAACCATCACCGTCGGTAGCAGCAGCGCCGTCCTGAACAAGGTCGCGTCCGTCACAGCCACGACCACCATCACCGGTGTCCCGTACACCCTGGACGTCGCCATCGATACGACGAACGAGAACGCCTCGGCCGCCATATCCGCCGGATCGGTCGCCGTCGCCAGCGCGGACAAGATCACCGTCAGGTCCGGCGCCACCATGAACGCCGCCAAGGACGGATCCACGATCGCCGAAGCCGTCGTCGACGGTACGCTCGACGTCGCCGCCGGACGCACCATGAAGGTCACGACCATGTCCGTCACCGGATCGGTCATCGCCCAGCCCGCCTCCGGTAGCGACGGCAAGGCCACCCTCGAGGTCGACAGGCTGTACGTCGGAGTCACCAAGGACGACATCACCGGAGCGGCCGCGTCCGTCACCGGCGAGGTCACCGTCAAGGAGTTCGCCGTCGTGAAGGAGGGGTCCACCATCGCCAAGGAGACCTCGGACAGCTTCGGAAAGAAGTACACCGAGTACTACGTCGACTCGACCAAGTGGATCACCGTCTACGATGCGACCACGACCAAGAAGATCAGCGACATCACCAAGGCCCCCGTCACCAACGCCTACTTCAGCGGAAAGTGGCTGGACGCCGACGGAGTCAGCGTCGGATCCGCCGTCGTCGGAGACGACGGATACACCAAGGTCTACGCCGACATCGAGTACGAGATCTACTACGTCGAGATCAAGGCGGACCAGGGTATCGGAGACCTGTACCTCAACGGCAACATCATGGCCAAGGGATTCCAGATCGACGGCACCCAGTACTACTACGCCTACTGGGCGACCGTGAAGGCGGGAGACTACGAGGTCACCTGCAAGCTCGCGAACGGGTACTCTGGAACGGCCGTCCTGAAGAACGTCGACGGATCCACGGTCTCGAACAACAAGTTCAACGCCTCCGGCAACCCCGCCAAGGGCGAGTCGACCGTCGAGCTGGACTTCCAGCTCACCGGAATCGCCAAGTCCGGATACGTCCAGCCCTCCGAGGACAAGGACGAGGACTCCGGCATGGGCATCACCGACTACCTGCTGATCGTCCTGGTCATCCTCGTGGTCGTTCTCGCGGTCATCGTCGCCCTCAGGCTGATGAGGTCCTGATTCCGAATCTCCTGAAGAGGAATAATCGAGGTACCTGAAGGACAAACGAAGGGGGCCCGCAAGGCCCCCGATTCAAACAGATACCATGAACCTGAACGGCAAACGGCGCCCGCTCCGGCGGACGCCTTCCTCCCTCCTCTCCTCCAGGAGGGGAGGGATCCATCCATACCACCGTCCCGTTCCGGCGCATGCCAGCGGGACACCCTCGGATGTCCGGATGCCGGACGTCCGTTCTCGCGCTCAATCACTCGGGATGAGTGCATATCGCATCCTCCCTTCACTCATGACTCTCAAACACGGCCCCGCCGCTATAATGTGTATTCTCCGAGGCCTTCCTTACGCCCGGACTCTCCATCCGGGCGGTTCCCCTTCCGAACAACCCCTTTATCGGCCCGTCCCGATTCCATCCCCATGACTCCTCGCGAGCGCGTCCTGGAAGCTCTCTCCCGCAACACCCCGGACATCCCACCGGTCGCCATTCTCACCCAATCGGCCACCGTCGGCATGATGGACAGGACGGGATCATCCTGGCCCGAGGCCCATACCGATCCGGAGAGTATGGCCCGCCTCGGATGCGCCCAGGCCGAGCTGTTCGAATTCGAGTCCGTGAGGGTGCCGTTCGACATCACCGCCGAAGCGGAACGCCTCGGATGCGGGATCCGCATGGGCACACGCGAGGACATCCCCTCGATCTCCGAGAGAGCGCTCCAATTCGACCCGTTCTCCGACGGCTATCCCGACGTCGGAGACCTCATGTCCCCCTCCGAATTCGTCTCCTCCGGAAGGCCGACCGTCGTCGCCGAAGCCGTCCGCATCGCCTCCAGAGGATGGGGAGACACCCACCCCGTCTGCGCCGGGATGCTCGGACCCGTATCCCTCCTCGGACAGCTGGCGAGCACCGAGACTATGGCGATGACCACCATGCTGAACCCCGATTGGACATCAAAGTGGTGCTCCGCGCTCGCGGAGCTCCAGGAGGAGTATGCCAAGCTCCTGAGGGATTCCGGGGCGGACATCATCACCGTCGTGGAAGGAGTCGCCTCCCCGGACGTCCTCGACCCCTCGTTCTACGAGGGGCTGAGCGGTTCCCACATGAGGAGGATGCTCCCCTCCGGAATCAGGAGCGTCCTGCACATCTGCGGGACCACGGATCCGATCCTCGGATCCATAGGGGGATCCGGGGTCGACGCATTCTCCCCCGACCCGTGCATGGACCCCTCGAAGGTCCTGGAGGGCGTCGGCGACCGGGTCGCCGTCGCCGGCGCGGTGGATCCCGTCAAGACCCTCCTCTTCGGGGATCCGGAGAAGGTGCGCTGCGAAGCGCGCCGGTTCTCCGATTCCGGATACCACCTCATCGCACCGGGATGCGGTCTGGCCCCCCTCACCCCCGATGCGAACCTCGAAGCCCTGGCGGGAGCGTTCCGTCGGTAACTTCGATATACGGCTCCGGCAATCAGCGTGCATGGGATTCCGCATCACTTTCCTGGGAACGGGCGGCGGTCGCCACACCACCATGTACCAGACCCGCTCCACCGGCGGTTTCCTCATAGAGCACGACGGGAAGTTCCTGCACATCGACCCGGGCCCGGGGGCCCTGACCCAGATGCAGAGGATCCGCTACGACCTCACGAGGACGGATTCCGTCATCGTCTCCCACTGCCACCCCGACCACTATTCGGACGGAGCCAGCGTCATCGAGGGGATGACCATGGGCGGGTGGGTGAAGCGCGGGAGCCTGTACGGATCCGAGACGGTCATCCACGGCCAGGGCGTCCTGGGACCCGCGTTCTCTCCGTACCATCTGAGCAGGCCCGAACATGTCTCCGCCTTCAAGCCCGGCGACGTCCTCGACGTGGACGGCATGCGCGTGGAGATCTGCGAAGCCATCCACAGCGACCCCACGAACGTAGGGTTCAGGATGGACACCGGACACGGGATACTGTCCTATGTTAGTGATACGGAGTACACCGACGCGATAGCCGACCAGTACGTCGGATCCCGCGTCCTACTGCTCCCGGTGACCACGCCCATGGGCAACCGCATCCGCTACCACATGTGCACCGACGACGCGATAACGTTCGTGGAGAGGGTGAAACCGGAGCTGGCGGTGTTCGTCCACCTCGGGATAGTGATAATCCGCAGGGACCCTTCGAAACAAGCCATGATGGTCCAGGAGGCCACCGGGATCAGAACCATAGCAGCCGAGGACCTGATGACCATCGATGTCGGCGACGACCTTGTCCTCGGGAAGGCGGAGGTTCACGAGGAACCCTGGATACCGGATTCCGCTCCCTGATACGGGTAGAACCCGCTGATCCCCCAGTACGTGTTGTTGCCGAAATCCGCCGAACCGGATCCCAAGTATCCGACCGGCAGTTGGGAGTAGATAGTCTCCACCGCGTAGAACAACGTCTCCGACAAGGGGGACGGACACGATCCCTCCACCGGCGTCGACACGGTCAGCTTCAATATGCTCCCGTGCACGCCGTCCAGCTGGTTCAGCCTGTCCTTGGACGTCTCGACGAAATCCTCCAAGGCGACTCCGGCGAACACGTGCCCGCTGTTCCCTCCCACAGCCGTCGCGTACCCCGCGACGGCGTACAAGGAGCACAACAGAACCGCCGTGTCCTCGCAGTCGCCCGTCTGGACGCACAGCGTCTCCAGCGGAGACGCCCAGTACTCGTCCATCCCGTACGTCCCGTAATCCTCGCCCTCGCTCCACTCCTCCCCCGGGAGGTAGATGCTCGGCGGGTACGGGATGGCGACTTGAACGAACGACGCCAGGAAGTCGGCGTAAGCCTGCCTGTCGGAGGCGTTCCCTCCGATCCTCGCGAACTCCGATCTCAGAGACTTCTCCAAAGAAACGATGGTGGAACCCGTGTCGACCAGACCCGGGAGGTCGCTGAAGAGGTGCCTCGTCAGGGTCTTCTCGTCCGCGCAGTCCTCGTTGTAGGTCCTGCTGGCCTTCTTCTTCTCGATCAGCTCATCCGCGTCGATCCCGTACGTCACCGACACGCGGTGCTTCGCACCGCCGATGTCGTACTCCCACGAGGACGTCCTCTCCAGGGTGCCTCCGAACCCCACGTCGAACTCCAGCCCGTCCACCGCGATCCTGTAGTATCCGGGGGACAGGGTTATCGACTTCCCTTGGAGGTCGAAGCCCTCGTACAGCGACCACGTGTATCTCCCGTCGGGTTTGATGTAGTATTTCTCGAACAGATCGTACACGTGCCATTCCGAATCGGCCGTGTACGACACCGTGCACGTCCCTTGATCCACGGATATCCCCTCGGGATACCCGTCGTCGGGCTCCGGGACGGGTTCCGGCCCCGGGCCGGGATTCGTGCCGGAACGCCCGATGCCGAGGAACACCGCGGAGCACAGCAGGATCGCGATGATGATCGCGAGGATCGGAGCGACCTTCAACTCAGGATTCCTCCGTGGCGACCATCGACACGCGGTCGAGCTTCATCACCTCTTCGTAGGAGGAGTTCCCCAGGTACCCGACGGGGAGGAACGTCGACACGGTGGTCTCGCAGAAGAAGAGGTTGCTCCCGGTAGACGTCAACGTCTTGCTGGTGAGCGTCACCTTGCTGGACACCAGGCGCGGGGAGAAGTCCTTCAATGCCACCGCGGCGACCATGTGGTCGGGTATCGCCGCCACGGCGGCGTCGAACCCCGCTGCTGAAAACAAAGCAGCGGCCAGGAAGCTGGTGTCCTCGCAGTCCCCGCTCTCCCGGTGGATCGTCTCCAGGGGGTACGCCCAGTACTCCGTCGTCCCGTACAGGGACAGGTCCCCGTTCCCGCCCTCCGTATCGAGACGGTACTTCCCGTCGTCGCCCTTGGAGATCGGGTCAGGGTACTGGATGCAGCACTGCACGAAGGACAGCAGATAATCCGCATAGTCCTGCCCGTCCGTGAACGCCGCGGTCCCGCGGACCGAGACGTATTCCGACCGGAGGGCCTTCTGCAGGGACTCCACGTCGGACTTCACGGCGAACCTGGAATCGTCCAGCCTGTCCGACGTGTGCCTGACGGCGTCCGGATCGTCGGCGCGGGCCAGGTAGTCGGAGAAGCGGTAGGTGCACGATACGGAGTACTCGTAAGCCTTCGTCAGAGAGACGACCTGCGTCCATTCGAACGTCTTGGTGATGTTCCCGTCGAGGACCATCGTCCCGGAACGGGCCAGATGGCCGTCGATGTACATCCTCACAGAGTACCTGCCGGGATCGGAGACCTTCAATGCCGAACCCTGGGAGACGATGTCGTCGTATCCGCGTAACTCGTAGACCCCGTCCTTCTCGACGTAATGGGAGGATTCCGTGTCTTTCAGGCGCCATTCGACGCTCCCGGATCCGGTGTACGTCAGCGTGGCGGTGCCGGCGTACTCGTCGACCTCCACACCTTCGGATGCTATGGAACCCCTGACGGTCAGGTCCCCGCGGACCACCTCGGAAACGTCGCCGTCCCCGTCGGAGTAGACCAGCGCCCCTGCGACGGAGGCGATGACGATGACGAGGATCGCAAGGGATGCCCTGCGGGAGACGTCCATGCTTCAGTCCCCTATGGCCCACTTGATGCGGACGGATTCCCTGAACTCGCGGTCCTCCGGCTCCAGGCCGTTGCAGGCGGACATGCAGCGCATCCTCCCGGCCCCGCCGCAGGAGTCGTACGATATGGAGACTATTCTGCCGAGGCGTACGCCGGACGCCTCGGCGATCTGCTCGGCGGAGCGCCTGGCGTCCTCCACGGCGAGCCTCCTGGCCTCGGATTCCGGGACGGACGGGTCGGAGACCTCGTAGGACATGGAGAACTCCGGGGCGCCCTCGCATCCGACGAGGGCGTCCGTGAGCCTCCCGACGCAGTCGTCGCCGAGGTCGGCGATCATCGTCACCTCGTAGGAGTACTCGAAGCAGTCGAAGACCTTCGACTTCCTCCCTTTCCTGTCCTTCTCGGCGTACACGGCCCTGACGGACATGCCGGACGACCTGAGGTCGTCCATGTCGAATCCGGCGTCGCCGACGGCCTTCTTCAGGGACCTGACAGCTCTTTCGGAAGATTCCAACGCTTCGGAATAGGTGCCGCATCTGCCGTTCAGCGCGCCGCTGAACCTGACCCTGTCCGGCTTCGCGTACGCGACGCCCGTGCCCCCGACCTTGATGATTCCGCCCATGGCCATCGCCTGTCTCGATGGGGCTCCCGATTCGTTCGCGATTCTTATAGGGGGCGGATGGTCGCGCGGGACGGGGCGAAAGGTTGCGGGATTCGGAGGAGGATGCCGGGATCGACGGATGCATGGGATGAGGTGTGCGGACTTCGGTGCGAAGATATGAAATATCGACGAGGTCTGGTTGGATGCAGGATGCAACATCCGCTTATCCGGATGGGCTGGAACTGATGTGTTCCAAGTTGTCTGGATAATGCAAATTGCGAGGATGCATTTATGAAAACGAATATGGATTTCGTCGGGGGGGGGGGGAGCGCCACCCTGTTCAAATTCCCGATGAAGTGAAACGCGAAGGGCACAAGACCCTCATGACCTCCGCCTCGATCATGCTGGTCGTCGCATTGTTGGCGTGCGTGCTGGCTCCGACCGCCTTGGATATCGATAAGGAGGCCGCGTCCGGGGCCACGTATTGCGGGGTGAACATAGGAGGTTTCGATGCCGATTACAAGGACGGCACCCTCACCTTCTTCCCGTGTTCCTCGAACATGGTTCCAGAGCCAAATATCAAAGAGAGAGATGACGACGAAAATCATCCGTGGAACGCTGTGAAAGATGAGGTGACTTCAATCGTCATCAACGGAAACAATTCGTGCATCGGATACTCGGCGTTCGATGGTTATAATGAAACCAGCCTCGTAATCACTGGTGTCAAACAGATAGGTGCAAACGCATTCTACAACAATTTGAATCTGGAAACGATAACGTTGCCTGGTTCTTTGGAACGCTTGGAAGAGAAAACATTCGGTGTGAACTACGACCTAGGGAGAGGGACGGTAAAGAGCGTCTCTTTCGGACCAGCGAAAAACCTCGAGATGGAAATGGGAACATTCTATACGAACAGCTACGCCCAGGAATGTTCCATCACATTCGACGAGGGAATCACGTTCAAACAGAATGATTCCGACATCTATGGATTCGGGATGAGATTCGGAAGCGACACACAATTCTGGATCAAAGAGGGAGACACCTCCTTCATCACATCCGGAGATGATGTCGCCGGCTACACGTTCACCTCCACCGACGGTGGGAAGAACTTCTACAGACAGGGTTCGACGTCCTTCACCGTCGCCTTCAACCCGAACGGAGGAGCATGGTCCGACGGCTCCGTGTCCAAGACCGTGACTGTCGCTGACGGGGGCAAACTCGACCTGAGCGGAATCGAACTTCCGACCAAGGAATCGTACGTGTTCGATAAGTGGGTCAGCACCGACGGGGAGCAGACCCACGGTCCGCACGACGAGTTCGAGGTCCACGCGGACATGGATTTCATCGCCACATGGAAAGAGCCGACGCAGGGATTCACCGTCACCTTCGACCCGAATGGGGGTAGCTGGCCCTGGTCGGATCCATTCATCGTGAAGTGCGAATCCGGTGGCACGATCGAACTGGACGAAATCGGATCCCCGACCAGGGAATCCTATACATTCGGCGGATGGAACTGCGACGGCACCACGTACTCCTCCGACGCCATCGTCACCGTTTCTTCGGACATGACGTTCAAGGCCCTGTGGTACGGCGGCGGGAGCTCCTCCGGCATAATTCCGCTTTTCCCGGGAGACGAACAAGATGCGATCGAGATCATCACGGATGACGGAAAAGACGGGTCCGGAGACAAGGAGAAGACTGTCCTTATCATCGGCATCATCGTGGCCATCATCGCCATACTGGCGGCCATGAGCATCACGAAGAAGGAATGAACCGATACCGCCCAAACATTTGAAACGGCCCCGGATCGGTCCATACCACGGGGCCTTCCTTACCATCGGACTCCCGCAGGGAATGTGTCTTCCGAACGGGGGCCGGACGGATCGCCCAAGCCTAAGGAGCCGGACTTCCAGGAGTCAGCGACACGGAGTGAACTGCATAGACTTCTGTCCGGATTGCATGGTGCGAAGATATGAAATATCGACGATGTCTCGTCGGATGCAGATGCGATGTTCCATTTCAAGAAGGATCGAGAACGGGGTATCGCGACATCTGCGATTCCGGATAGGCCTGGAGACAGAGGATGTCCCGGATGGTCTGGATGATGCAAACTGTGAGGATGCATTTATGAAAACGAAATTGGAGGGGGGGGGGAGGTTATACGACCCCGACCTCCGGATCGAAAGGGTTCACAGAGCCACTTTGACCACGACGATGGTACTCGCGGCCACCTTGATAGTTGTGGTGGCGATGATCTCGATCGATCTATTCCAGAGCGAAACGGATTTGGATGCAACTTGGGAATTCACCATCACCTTCGATCCAGATGAAGGAAAATGGGCCGACGAGACCTCTGAAAAACTGGTCAAATACTACAGTTCCGGCGAGGAGATCGAACCGACATCGATTGGGCTTCCAGAAAAAATTGGTTACGGATCCGTAGGATGGTTCTGCAACGGAAAGACGTACATCGCAGGGGACAAGGTCGTCGTCACCTCGGACATGACTTTCACTCCGAACTGGCAAATCAACTGTGAAACCTCCTATACCACCTTCGATCCGAATGGAGGAGAATGGGCCGACGGGACCTCTCAAATCTTGAAGGTCGAGTTCAAGGGAGCTTCGTGTCGCGTGACTTTTGTCGGGACTTCTCAGATTCAGATCACTATACTAGGCCAAAAGACCGAACAGAGATCAGTAGAGAATCCGACCAAGTCGGGTTTCGAATTCATAGGGTGGTGCTCGGGCGAGGGCATTATGTACACCGGAGGAATGGAGACGGACTACTGCTGGGATAGGAGCTTCAAGGCCGTGTGGAAAGAGAAGGCCGAGGAGTTCACCGTCACCTTCGATCCGAACGGAGGGAACTGGTCGGGATCCACTGAACCCCAGGAGTATCCAATCGCTTCCGGCAACGCGATTGAATTGGCCGACGTGGCTCCGCCGACCAGGGATTCCTACACATTCGGCGGATGGTCCTTCAACGGGAAGACTTACTCCGCCGGAGAAAAGGTCACCGTCCAGTCGAACATGACATTCAAAGCCGAATGGACCGAGAGCGGGGAATCCGAACCGGATGTCCCCGTCGATCCGGTGACTCCGATCATTCCAATAGCCCCCTTCATAACCGTCGACGGCCAGGAGACCATCGAGGTCCTCATCGGCGAGAACGAGGATACGGGGAACAAGACCGACACCAGAACGATTCTTCTGATCGCCGTCGTCGCGACGATCATCGCCGAGCTCGCGGTGCTGAGCATCTCGAAGAGGAGATGATCGAACACCGAACAACATCCGAAACGGCCCCGCACCGAACCGCGGGACCCCCTTGCGCCCGGACCTCCCGTCCGGGCAATCCATCTTCTCGACGAGACTCCGCGCAACGCTTATACCGCCCTCGGCCATGGATGCGCGATGACCCTGATCGGGGAGCTCGGAGAGAGACAGCTCATAGAGGATTTCGACACGTTCATCCGCAAGGAGGGGACGGTCGGCCCCGGGGACGACGCCGCCGTGGTCGGAAGGGGCACGGTCGCATCCACCGACGTCGTAACCTTCGACAGGCACTTCCCGGCCGGCATGACCTACGAGCAGTTCGGATGGTACGCCGCGGCCGTGAGCTTCAGCGACCTGGCCGCCATGGGCGCCAGGCCCACCGGATTGCTGTCCGCCCTGGCCCTCCCCGGGGATCTCGATTCCCAGGCGGCCTACGACATCATGAGCGGAATGAGCCAATGCGCCGAGTACTGCGGAACCGGCATCGCCGGAGGGGACACCAAGATCGGTCCCGGCGCGGTGACCAGCACCGCCCTCGGCGAGATGGATGGAAGAAAACCCATGCTCCGTTCCGGGGCGAGACCCGGCGACGTGGTCGCCGTAACCGGACCCCTCGGCGGACCAGCCGCCGGATTCATATCCATCGAACTCGGCCTCGAAGCGGACGACGCCCGCCAGTGCCTCTACGTCCCAATCCCCAGGGTCGCCGAGGGCGCCGCCATGGCCGGATCCGGTGCGGTCACCTCATGCATGGACCTCTCCGACGGATTGGGCACCGCGTTGAACACCCTGTGCTCCATGTCCGGCGTCGGGATGGAGATCGAGCTCTCCTTCATCCCCCGCGGACCCTCCGTGGACGAGATGTCGGAGGCCTCCGGGAAACCGATCGAAGAACTCCTCCTCGGATGGGGAGGAGAGTACGAGCTCCTCTTCACCGCCGATCAAGACAAACTAGACAGACTGTACGACGCCGAGGTCGAGTTCCAGATAATCGGCATCGTCAACGACACCGGCTCCCCCCACCTCATCGACGGGGACGACAGGAGGGACATCCCCTATGGCGAATACCGAGCGCATCGAATCCGCCTACTACGCCAAGGACGGGGACGCCTACGTCTGCGGGCTCTGCCCGCACCGGTGCAGGATATCCCCCGGCAGCTACGGCAGATGCGGCTCCCGCAGGGCCGACGAGGACATGCTCGTCGCCTACTCCTACGGGAAGGTGTCCTCGCTGTGCGTGGACCCAATGGAGAAGAAGCCCCTGTTCCACTACAGGCCCGGGGGGAGATGCTTCTCCGTGGGCAGCATCGGATGCAACATGAGCTGCCGCCACTGCCAGAACTACGCCATATCCATGCTCCCGTCCGGGAAGAAGAGGACCACCTACAAGTCGCCCGCCGAGCTGGCGGAGATGTGCAGGCGCGAAGGCCAGGAGGTCATCGCGTTCACCTACAACGAGCCGATGATCTGGTTCGAGTACATCCGCGACGTCAAGAGGGCGGATCTCAGGCTGGAGATCGTGCTGGTCACCAACGGGCTGGTCAACGACGAACCGCTGAGGGAGCTCTGCTCCATCGCGGACGCGATGAACATCGACGTCAAGGGGTTCACCGACGATTTCTACATGAAGGTGTGCGGAGCCCATCTGGACGACGTGCTCCGTTCCGTGAGGACGGTGTTCTCCGAAGGCGTCCATCTCGAACTGACGTACCTGGTCATCCCGGGCATGAACGACTCCGAGGAGGAGATCGGGGAGTTCTGCTCCTGGGTCCTGGACAACCTGTCCGCCGACGTCCCGGTGCATTTCACCAGATTCCACCCGGACAACGAGATGACCGACGTCCAATGGACCCCAGTGGAGACGGTCCTGCGGTGCAGGGAGATCGGGATGGGGTTAGGTCTGAACTTCGTGTACGTGGGCAACACGCTCTGCGACGACGCCGACGACACGGTATGCCCGGAATGCGGGAGCGTCGCGATCCGCAGGCTCGGGTACCTGGTGGACGTCGTCGGTCTGGAAGGGACCGGGTGCGCCTCCTGCGGGCGCGACATGTACATCGTCAGACGATCATCGCCGTCACGAAGGCGACGGCGACGAACGCCACGTACGGTATCACCGGCGTCACCCTGACCTCCGGTATCCCGAATCCCTTCAGACGTTCGACCACCTCGTCCACGCGGTCGGGCGACGGTCTGAACCTCGATTCCGCCCCGTCGCATTCCCATCCGCACGGCCATTCGAAGGTGGTGTCGATGCGGTCCGTCGCACGGGGGTACGTGCATCCCCTGCCGCCTCTGCAGAGGCAGACAAGAGGGACCCACGCCACCGCCGCCAGGAGGGCGGCGAGCGCGATGACGAATGCCAGGTACGGGGACCCTCCGGACCAGGCGGGCAGGACCATGGAAAGGGACATGAGGCACTTCGCGTCGGCGCCTCCGGTCAGGAGGCCCGTCAGATGCATCGCGAGGAACGCCGACCATTGCACGAAGATCGCGAGACATCCCCCGTCGGGAACGGATACTAGCAGAAGACCCGGGAGCGCGATGAACGGCACGGCCCGCAGGCCGTGCAGATCCGTGAGCATGTACGCCGCCATCATGATCGAAGCAATGACGTAGGCCATCGCCGTCGCATCCCCGCATCCGTCCCGCAGCACGACCGCCGAGACGGGGATCCCGACCGCCAGGAGGACGACCCAATGGATGTCGTCCACCCTGCGCGCGCGGATATCCGATGAACCTGCCGACGCCAGTATCGCGATGATGCAGCAGATCGCCGCTGTCTGTATGAGCATGGGTGCGCCCTGGCGCGGAGGGTTGAAAAGGGCTTGCACTGCATGCAGTATGACACGGCGGTCTTCGTTTTGTAGAGTATATGAATCGAAGGAAGGCCGTCGGAGATGGTCGCATCGTTCGGAACCGACGGTCTCCTCGATGCTCCGGGACGTACCTCTCCATGACGACGGTCGGGTCCTTGGATTCGAAGGCGATGCCGACGAGAATCGTCCCGCCTTCCAGACCGTAATAGTACTTCTGGTCGTGGATCTGCTGAAGGGCGCTCTGGGCCAGCTCGTCCATGGTCATGTGCTTGTTATTCTCGTTGCGGCGTTTCACTTCGATGACCAGATTGGGACCTCTTCCCGATATCCTCTTCATGCGGATGTCGAAGTATCCGTTCCCGGCCTCGTGGTCCGCGAAGA
>CAVJLK010000055.1:0-12838 GCA_963650175.1 Ruminococcus sp. CAG:579
TTAAAAGCGGACAGACTGAAAATTCGTGTAGTCATACAATCCGGAGCATCGTAGGCTCAATATCCTCCAGCATCCCGCCGATGGCATCGCGGTCGAGACCGACGACCTCCGGATAGCCGTGCTCATGGTCCACCCCCACGACGATGTATCCTCCGCCGCATCCATCGAGGTCGTTGGCGAACGCGCAGACCGTGCGCAGGATGCGCTCGGCATCCCATCCGGGTTCGTATTCCGTGCGGTACCCGTCCTTCCTGCCGTCGACCAGCATGCCGATGTCCGTGGGGATTGCCATAGGGATTCCGATTGCACCATCGATTCATTCTATATAAACAGATATCGAATCTCCGATGTCCGGGATCGACTCACCTCGATTTCCACTGGAAGGGGTCACACTGCATGCACACAAATGCATCATATAGAGAGGCGTGCATGTCCGACAGTCCCGCACGGGACGGGTCGATTCAATGGATAGGACTGAACTAACACCCCACATAGAAGAGATAAAAAGGGTGCTCGGAGACAAGATCGACGACGAACAGATAGAGTCGGAGCTCAACAAGTACCTCAACGAGTACCACGTGGACATCAGCGCCGCGAAGCGCGGGATCATCAGGAAGTACGGCGGGACCGACACCGGGTTCGCCACGGCGAACAACGTCGCCAAGAAGATCGCCGACCTCACCGGGACGGAGCAGAACGTGGACGTCGTAGCCAAGATCGTCTACGTCGAGACCAAGAACATCACCGTCAAAGGCCTCAACAAGACCATCGTATCGGGGATCCTCGGGGACGACACGGGAACCGCGTCCTTCACCGTCTGGGAGCCCGGGGCGATCCAGCTGGAGAAGGGCTCCGCATACACCTTCAAGAACTGCTACTGCAAGCTCTGGAACGACAGGGTGCAGATCAACATCGGCAACCGCGGGAGGGTCGAGAGCGCCATCGGAGTGGAGTTCAACGTCCCGAACTCCGGCGCATCCTCGCTGTCGGCATCCGACGTGAAGATCGGGGACATCCGCGACGGCATGGGCAGCGTCAACGTGACCGGCAGGATCATGTCCGTCGAGGCCAGGAAGATCAACAGCAGGGGCGAGGAGAAGATCGTCTTCTCCGGGATCATGGCCGACGAGACCGGCAAGATCCAGTACTCCGCTTGGCACGACTTCGAGCTCAAGGAGGGGGAGTCCATCAGCGCGAAGAACTGCTACATCCGCGCGTGGAAGGGCATACCCCAGCTCAACATCGGCGACAGGGCCGTGGTCGAGCGCCTGGAGACCGAGATACAGGCGGACGCCGGGGAATCACAGAAGACCGTCGCCGACGTCACCAGGATCGGCGGAGGATTGGACATCACCATCGAAGGGGTGGTCGTGGACGTGAAGAACGGCAGCGGCCTGATCAAGAGGTGCCCCACGTGCAACCGCTCCATGTTCAACGGGGTCTGCTCGGTCCACGGGACCGTGGAGGGCATGCCGGACATGAGGATGAAGCTGGTCGTGGACGACGGGACCGGCGCCATCGGCGCCGTCGTCAACCGCGCCGACACCGAGAAGCTTACCGGGATCTCCATGAACGCGGCCATGGGACTCGCCGCCGCAAGGGGCGAGGGGGTCGTGATCAGGGAGCTCATGGGCAAGATCCTGCTCCGCAGGGTCCGCATCACCGGGAACGTCATGAGTGACGACTACGGACCGAGCATGATCGTCAGATCGGCCTCCGACGTGGAGGTCGACGTCCAAGGGGAAGCGGAGAAACTCCTCGGCAAAGTGGAGGCGGCGCTATGAATGGAACCAACGGCGGCGCGAAGGCCAACCCCAGGGAGACGGCGTGGAGGGTGTTCGCCAACGAGGTGAACTCCGCCACGTACGAGATCAAGGCCACGGAGGAGAAGATGCCCTCGTACCTGGTGTCCCCCCTGGGCGCCAAGATCAACAGGGTCCTGATAGCTGGGACCATGACCGAGAAGGCCAACAGCGGGACCGAGGACGAGCCCCTGTGGAGGGCCAGGGTCCAGGACGTCAACGGGCAGTTCTTCCTGAACATCGGGAGGTTCCAGCCGGAAGCGGTCGCGGCCATGGCCGACATCGAGCCCCCGTGCTTCATCGCGGCGGTCGGCAGGGTCAGGGCCTACACCAACGACGAGGGGAAGACGTTCGTGTCCGTCCGCCCGGAGCGCATCATCAAGATAGACGAGACCACGCTGAACGAGTGGCTGCTCGACACCGCGGAATCCACCTGGGCCAGGCTCAAGTGGATGAAGCAGGCCGTGGGGATGCCCGACGCGAAGGTCGCGGACTTCATCAAGATGGGCATGAGCCCCGTCCAGGCCGAGGGCCTGCAGTGCGCCCTCGACAACTACGAGATGCCCGACTCCTCGGTATACCTCAAGACCATCCAGAACGCCCTGCGCAGGCTCCTGCCCGAGAAGGACGTGGACTTCGGATTCCCGGAAGGGGTCGACGACGTCCCCGACGAGATCGACGATGAATCGACCGAATCCGGCGGCCAGAGCCACGGTCAGATGGAGGACATCGTCCTGCAGCTCCTGGAGGAGCTGGACACCGACGGCAAGGGCGCCCCCAGGGACGAGCTCGAGAGGCGCGCGGAGGCCGAGGGCATCAGCAGCATCGAGCTCGAGGAGATCTCCAACATCCTCATGGACAGGGGACTCGTCTACGAGCCGAACCTCAGGTACCTCAAGCGCATCTGAAGGGGCCTCCGGGCCCCTCGAAACCCTTCACCGGGGGAGACCCCGGATCGATTTCTCAGCATCACCGCGGTGGCGTAGCCCACCACGGAATCCGGATCCAGCCCGATGGATTCGAACGAATCCGAATGCCTCACGGCATCCGGCCTGCATCCCTCGCAGAGCATCATCATCACCGCCGTGGGCCCGTACCCGCACATCGTGATGCGATTGCGGGCGACGGCGCGGTACACCCCCATCCAGTCCATCCTGCGGACCTGGTCGAGGACGAGATCGTCCAGACGCTCCGCGTCGGCCTTCGGGATGTAGTGGGACATGTCGGTGGACGCCAGGAACACGACGTCGTACCCATCGCAGGCCTCGCGCAGCGCGGCCGCCAGAGCCACGGCGGCCTCCGGGGACTGGTCGCTCATCATCACCGGGACGATCCTGGCATCGGGATCGATGTACTGGAGGAACGGCACCTCCACCTCGACAGAATGCTCGTACGCGTGCGCCTCCGGGATGTTCGGGACATGCTTCGACAGCCTCCCGCAGATGTCCTCGTGGACCGGGCAGGGCCCGAAGGGCGTCAGGAACGGTTCGGCGCAGATCGTGTTGACGTCGCACATCCCGTGATGGTCCGGACCTATGATCACGTACGCGTCCGGACGCCCGTCCTCCTTCAGCCTGCGGTAGACGTCGGATGCGACGGCCCCGGACGCCATGTAGCCGGCATGGGGCACCATGGCCCCGCGTATGCGCCTGGAATCCCCCGCATCGCCCGGCAGGCCGGATGCCAGCGGGCTCCTGAAGCATTCCTCGATGACGGCCCTGAGCCTTTCCGGATCGGACGGGTAGAAGCGTCCCGCCACTGCAGGATCTCTCATAGAATGGGCGGAAGGGGTTTGAGAAGAAGTTTTTTGGGGCCCGGGGCCCGCTCACATGACGAGCTTGGCCTCGAAGTCCTCGATCTCGAGCTTGAAGTCGGCGGGGTCCTTGATGTCTCCCCTGTCGACGAGCAGCTGCCTGGAGAGCAGCCAGTAGATGCAGGCCAGAGCGCGCCTCCCCTTGTTGTTGGTGGGGATGACGAGATCGACGTTGCGGGTCTCGTTGTTGGCGTCGCAGAGGGCGACTATGGGGATCCCCAGGTTGAGGGCCTCGTTGAGGGCCTGCTTGTCGGCCGAGGGGTCGGTGATGACCAGGACCTCGGGCTCGATGAAGTTGGGGTTGGCGGGGTTGGTCAGAGTCCCGGGGACGAACCTTCCGGCGAACGCGGGGGCGCCGATGGCCTTGGAGAACTCCCTGGCGGGCTTCTGTCCGTACTGCCTGGCGCAGACGACGAGGACCCTGTTGGGGTTGAAGCGGCTCAGGAACGCGGCGGCGGCCCTGATCCTGTCATCGGTCTTCTTGATGTCCAGGACGTACAGTCCGTCGGTCCTGACCTTGTAGATGAACTCCTTCATGTCCGCGGACTTCTGCTGGGTACCGATGTGGACACCGGAGGTGAGGTAGGTCTCCTCGGGGACCAGGAGCTCGTTGCTGTCTATAGGCTGAATGTCGTCGTCTGCCATAGTGATTCCTCTTTTCAGTTCTTGACGACAGTGATGGGTATCATGTCGCTCTTGAACTCCAGCATGGCAATGTCGATCGGGTCGAGCATGTCCTCGGGGTAATCCACGAGCACGGGAGCCCCGTACGAGATCTGCAGCGACCTGGCGCCGATGATCCTGGCCCTCTCGAATCTGGTGTATTTATTCACGCAGCTCATAGTCTCACCATGTGGGATGTTGGCCTCGTAATCCGATGTCCGATATAAGCGTTTGCCCGCCCTGTTAGTATAAACCACAAACAACGCACGCGCGTATATAGGAGAGCGCGCAGAGGACGACAACGGTTATTTCGGCGGACGGGTTGGGGGAGGGCATGACCAGGGAACTGGAGATGTGCGCGGCGGCGTTCTTCCGCACGATCGGCAAGGACGTTGCGACGGCCGACGAGTTCGTCATGGGCGTGTCGCTGGGGCAGAAATGGATGGCGCCCACCGATGCGAAGACCCTCCTGAGGACCATGACCGCGAAGGGGGTCCTCTCGAGCAGGGACGGTTTCATCCGCCCCTCATTCGACATCTCGTCCGTGGACGTCCCGCTCGCGTACCGTCCCCCCAAGGACATCCTGTCCGCCAATGTGCCAGAGGAACCGAAGAAGGCCCCCGCGGAAACCGGAGGGGATGATATGTTCCCGAAGCTCATGGATGTCGCGGTCGGCGCCGGGATGCAACGCAGGGAGTTCATCCAGGAATGCAACAGGATTCAGAAGAGGCTCGACGTGGACATCTCCGTCGCCGCGCTCATCGCGCTGCGCGACGGAGGTGTTCCCGTGAACCCGTACGTCGACCGGGTCTACGGGCAGGTCAGGGATTCCCGGATCGCTCCTTCCTGATGAAGTTGCCCAGGGTCATCGATCCCGAGCTGCCGCCTCCGACGGATCCGCCGGATTGGACGGCCTCGGTGAGCTTGATGTCCAGGGCCTTCTCGATCTTCTTGATGAGCCTGTCCTCGGGGACCAGGTTGTTGGCCTCGACCTTGGCGAGGATCCCCTGCTTCTCCTGGATCTCGTTGGCGAACGTCTTCAGGTCCATCCCCTTGGCCTCGCGGGCCCTCCTGATCGCTCCGCCGTAGTCGTCCACGAGCTCGATCGTCGTGGTACCGGCGTAGATGTCCTTGGACTGCATCCTCCTCTCGCGCCTCTCCAGCCTCTGATCGATGACCGTCTGGGACACGGGGGCGCCCGGCCTTGAGGAAGTCGAAGTGCCAGAAGCCTCGCCGAACCTGAGACAGGAGGGGCAGACCGTGAGCCTGGCGCCGCTGATTATGGCCTCGCGGGTCTGCGGGACATCCTTGCCGCACATCTCGCATATCATGCCAGGCGCATCGATGACCATGGTTTTATCGTTTTCAGTGGCCGGCTGGAACATCCACGCGCGCGACTATTCGCGCGTGAAACTGGGATAAGGTTATAACGAACGTCATCTGTACCCCGACGGAGAACACATGACGGGCGATAACGACGACGTGGCGGATCTGAAAGCCAAGATTGTCACCCTCGAGGAGAGGAACGTCAGGCTGATGGAGGATCTCCAGAACGCCGAAACGGAGAAGCGCTACTCCGAGAGCGAACTCTTCAGACTGCAGAAGGACCTCTCCAGGCTCAGGAACGAGCTGGAGAGGCTCAAGAGCCCGCCCCTGATCGTCGCTTCGCTCAGGGACGTCCTGCCCAACAACCGCGTGGTCGTCAAGAGCTCCACCGGCCCGGACTTCGTCGTGTCCGTGTCCGAGTACGTTCCGACGGACGACCTCATCCCCGGATCCAGGGTCTCCCTCAACAAGCAGACCCTGTCCCTCATGGAGGTCCTGCCCACGCCCGTGGACCCCGTCGTATCGGGAGCCGAGATCATCGACAAGCCCGACATCACCTACGATGACATCGGTGGCCTGAAGCACCAGATGATGGAGCTCAGGGAGGCCGTCGAGGACCCTCTCCTCAGGCCCGAGCTCTACCAGAAAGTCGGCATCGAGCCTCCCAAAGGCGTGCTGCTCGTAGGTCCGCCCGGAACCGGGAAGACCCTGATGGCCAAGGCAGTGGCCAACGCCACCCAGGCCACCTTCATCAGGCTGGTCGGATCCGAACTGGTCCAGAAGTACATCGGAGAGGGCGCCAGGCTCGTCCGCGAACTGTTCCAGCTCGCCAAGGACAAGGCCCCGAGCATCATCTTCATCGACGAACTGGACTCCGTCGGGGCCAGACGTCTCGATGTCGCCACATCCGGTGACCGCGAGGTCCAGAGGACCCTCATGCAGCTGCTGTCCGAGCTGGACGGGTTCACCCCCACCAGCGACGTGAAGATCATCGGCGCCACCAACAGGCCCGACATCCTGGACGACGCCCTGCTCAGGCCCGGGAGGTTCGACAGGATCATCGACGTCGGACTGCCCGATGTCGACGGCAGGAAGCAGATTTTCGAGATCAACCTCAAGCACATGAACGTCGACAAGAAGGTGTCCCCGAAGAAGCTCGCCGAGGCCACGGACGGATTGTCCGGTGCCGAGATCAAGAGCATCTGCACAGAGGCGGGTATGCTCGCGATCCGCGCCGACAGGGACCACATCACCGAAAAGGACTTCGCCGAGGCGAAGACCAAGGTCGCGGAGGCCGGCAGGAGCAAATCCAAGCCCGCTCCCGCCCACATGTTCGGCTGAACAGTGACATCGGGGGAGGGCGTCGTCCCTCCCCCGGAATCGTTTTTCAGGAATCAGAATTCGCCCAGGTCCTCGCCGCCGAAGAAATTCAGCTGTGCGGCGGCGTAGATCTCCTCGAGACCCGTCCCGTCCTGAGCGGAGACGGCTCTCATCTCGCCGAACACGCCGGCGTTCTCGACCGCCTTGAACAGCTCCATGCCGATGACGGTCTCCGGCTGGCTGTCCGAATCCAGGAGATCACCGTACAGCGCATCGGACACCTGGTACCAGTCGAGCATCCTCTGCTCGTCGTCGTCCGACAGGGTGTCGCACTTGGACAGGACGTTGAGGGTCGGTAGCTGGAGCCTGAATTCCACCAGCGCGCCCAGCACCATGGCCGAGATGAATCCGTTGGGCGTGCGGCAGAGCGACGGGTCGGAAAGGTAGACGATCATCGAATCCTCGGCGCCGAACGCCTTCACGATGAGCTGGGACGACTCCCTGAACGCGAACAGCTCCAGCTGTCCGGGGGTGTCCACCAAGACATAATCGCACCCGTACGTTCCGATGATCTGGGTCATCTTCGATATATTGGCCGCCATGAGGTCGGCGGCGACGATCTGCGCCCCGTTGGGACCAAGGCTGTACTCCCTCATGGTCTCCTCGAGATTGATCCACTCCCTGATGTCCACATCGGCGCCGTAGGGCAGCGCGTCCGCGCCGGGGTCGAGGTTCACGACTATCGAATCGACGCCCTGGTCGTCCAGCCATTGCTTGTATGCGCCCACCAGGGTGCTCTTGCCGCTTCCCGCGGTACCGACGAAGAAAATGTACTTCATTCCCAGACGCTCCAGGATATCCAGCGTCCAATCGGACGACGTTATTATTAAGTTGCGCACGACTTTGCAGGGCTCATGAATGCGAATCGCAACCCCGCGCCCTTCGCGGTGATCGGTCTCGCAATGGCGTTCCTTTTCGCCATTGTATGGATCGTTGCGGCCGAGAACGACCCCACTTGGGTCCTCGGCGAGAGCAAACTCAGCGAAATGGGCGTTTCGACCTACGACCTCACCGCTGATGCGTTCAAGTACGGATGCATCGTATGCGGCGTCCTCTGCCTCGTCTTCGGCATTGGAAAGAGCGTCTGCGAGGAGGGAAGCAGCTGCGCCAGCGGCATCATGTGCGCCGTGGCCGGAATCGCCCTCGCCTTCGTCGGATACTTCACCACCGAGAGCAACGCCGATGTCCACGACATCGCCGCCTACCTGCTCTTCGTGTTCCTGGCGCTCGCCGTCGCACTCTCCGTCCACGGAGACTGGACCGAGGGGAAGAGACTCAACGGACTCGTCGGCATCGTCCTGTTCGCCATGGTCATCGCCTGCCTCATCGGCAAGGACGTGGCGTACACCGAGGCCGTCGCGGTCATCTGCGGACTCCTCTGGATCGTTTCCGAGAGCGTCAAGATGATCTTCTGCCTCAAGGCCGAGAAGGAAGTCAAGGTCGAGGTCGAGACCGTCTGAAGGAGGACATACAATGGCACAGACCCCCAACAAAATGAAGATCGGAACCGCCCTCGGTATGCTCGGAGGGATCGTCTCCCTCGCGGCCATGGCATACTCCTGGACCGGAGCCCTCGACGACATGTACGTCGTCGGACTGAACATGCTCGCCGCCGTGATGTTCTTCGCGGTCGCTGGAACCTTCACGAAATACAGCCCGGTCTGCGGGAACACCGTCCTGGTCATCAGCGGACTCGCCATGGCCGTCACCATCGTCGGCGCGCTGTACGAGGCCACCATGCTCTGGGTCAGCATCCTGCTCGCGGTCATCGCGGTGTGCTGCATCCTCGTGGCCGCCTGCCCCAACACGACCAAATGGGTCGACGGGAACAGGGTCATCTGAGGATCGCCAAACAGGGCGTTTCCAACGCCCATCTTAACTTTCTACTTCTTTTCGAGTGGGTTTTTATCCACCGAGAGCATCGCCCGTCGCATGGACGAGAAGTACTCCTTCGCCCTCAGGAAACTCGCACTGCTCGGTGCGATGGACGACTACATCTCCATATCCTCGAGGGAGCTCGGGGATGCCCTGGAGATGAGCCAGCAATCCGCATCCAAGAGGATACTGGAGCTCCTTGACGAGAAGTACATCGTCAGGGACCTGGGAGCCCGCAAGCAGCGCATAAAGCTGACCTCCAAGGGGGTGGAGGACCTGAAGAAGGAGTACAACGAATACCGCAGGATCTTCGAGCTCACCGACCACATGACCATCCACGGGGTCGTCCAGTCGGGGATGGGCGAAGGCGGATACTACATCTGCCAGGGCGGGTACCTCAAACAGTTCGAGGAGAAGCTCGGCTTCACGCCCTTCGAAGGCACCCTGAACGTCCTTGTGGACCAGGAGGACGTCGGCAAGCTGGATGTCATCAAGAGCATCGCAGGCGTTCCCATCGCGGGGTTCAGCGAGGGAGGTCGCAGCTTCGGCGATGTGGTGGCCTACAAGGCGAAGATCCGCAACATCGACTGCGCCATCGTGGTTCCGGAGAGGTCCCACTACGTCGACGTCATAGAAATCATCTGCCAGTACCATCTCAGGAGGACCCTGAGCCTGGAGGACGGCGTCCACGTGGATGTCAAGGTGAACCTGCGATCAGGCCATAGGGATCTCGATCACCGCGGACGCCCTGTTGTCGACATCCGCGGGCTTCTGACCGACCGAGTATCCGGTCGAAGTGGTCTCGCAATAGTAGTACTTCAGATCGCCCAGGTAGTTCTGCCCGGTCACGCCGTCGATGTTCAGACCGGCGGCCGCGTGCGACGGGAACAGGAGTATGCTCGTCCTGTATCCGAGGGACGACATCATGGCGCAGTACAGGACGGACGTGTCCTCGCAGTCGCCCGACGACAGGAACAGGGTCTCGAGCGGGAGCGCCCAGTACTCCTCCGTGCCGTGGAGGCTCTCGTCGGATGCGTACTTCAGCGACTGGACGAACCCGAGGATGAAATCGGCCGTCTTGACCTCCGACAGGCCCCTGTCGGACGCCATGGACCTCAGGTCCTTCGCTATGAGCGCGACGTACGGATCGGAATACGTGACGAACCTCGCGTCCCCCGCGGCATCCGTGTGGCGCCTCTCCGATACGGGGATCGAGTCCCTGGCTGCGACGTAGTCGCCGTACTTGATGTCCAGGGCGTAGGTCAGCTCCTCGCCGGCGTAGGTCCAGGAATACTGCACGCCGACCGTTCCCGAGCAGTAGGCGGTCAGATACCACCTGTGCTCCGTGCCGTCCGTGCAGGTTCCGTCGACCAGGATCTCGTACTCGCCGGGAGTCTGGAACGTGTATGTCAGAGGGACACCCTCCATGTCGTCGTCGACACCCGCGGTGTCGCATTCGACGCTCCATGTGGCGGATGTCAGTCCGAACCCGACCGAAAGGGTCGCGGTCGAACCGGCCGAGGTCTCGATATCGTACCCCGCGGTGCGAGCATAGAGCTCGACATCCTCGATGCCGACCTCCATCTCGAAGGATGCATCGGACGACACCAGGTTCCCATCGGCGTCGTACCACCCCGTGAAGACCTTGCCGACGGGGATGTCCGTCGAGATCGTCGCGATCTGCCCGGGCTTGGACGACCCGCTGTGCGAAGCAATCATCCCGCATCCGCCGTACAGGAGGAACTGGACCTCCTCCCTGACCTCGGCCTGACCGGACTCCGTCAGGGTCATCGTGCGATGATGTCCCTCGCGGTCCGCCGTGACCTTGTACGGCGTGCCGTCGGACATGCCCTTCCAGATCTTCACGGTAGCCCCGTCGGATGACGCGCACCTGTAGATCCAGCAGTCCACATCGCCGGATGGTCCGGATACCGCCTCCGAACCGACGAGATCGCCTGCGCTCAGGACCTTGCTGCCCCAGAACGCGTCCGTGACGGTCTCGTCCCACTGCTTCTCGATCTTGTTGAACTTGTACGTGGTCTGCGAGAACTGGGAATCGGTCTGCACGTAATAGGAGAGCTTGTACCCGCTGTAATAGGCCAGAGAGACCTTCTCGGTGCCGGAGTACTTGGTCGTGCGGGTGCCGTCGTCGATGTACCCGGACACGCTGAACGTGAACGAGGAACCGCTCCTGTCCTTCTCCCAGCCGGCGTAGAGCGTGAGATCGCCTCTAGTGCTCGCCCCGACGGAATCGATCCTTTTCTTCAATTCCGGATCCTTGTACCAGCCGATGAAGACCATTCCGTCCTGCGTCGCCGGTTCGAATTCGAACTCGTCACCCACATCGTACATGGAGGGATTCGAGGGGTCGTTGGTCCCGCCGTACAGCTCGTAACTTATGGAAAAAGGCCCGGGTTCCACGAAAGCGTCCTCGGTCACGAGCGTGACCGCGAATACGCCCGCCATCGCAGCTATGGCCACCATCGCCAGAATCGCGTTTCCCCGAGCCATCTTTTATCCCTCCGTCGGACGGCGAACATGTATATCAAGGGAACGAACCGAGATTCGTATCGTCCTGGGCGAGTTCTTCTCGATGCTCCGGGACGTACCTCTCCATGATGACCGTCGGGTCCTTGGATTCGAAGGCGATGCCGACGAGGATCGTCCCGCCTTCCAGACCGTAATAGTACTTCTGATCGTGGATCTGTTGAAGAGCGCTCTGGGCCAGCTGGTCCATGGTCATGTGCTTGTTCTTCTCGTTGCGACGCTTCACCTCCAAAAGGAGGTTCGGGCCGCGTCCAGAGATCCTCTTCATGCGGATGTCGAAGTATCCGTTCCCGGCCTCGTGGTCCGCGAAGATCTCGTACTGTCCGCTGGTCTTGGCCATCAGACCGGCGATGAAAGCCTCGTACGGGAACTCGTTGTCGAGGATGCGCACGCTGACGATCTCCATGAGGGCTCTGAGATTCTCCTGGACCCCTTCCGCCTTCCCCGCCTTGAGAGCCCTGATGAGATTATCCAGAGACTTGTTGACCTCTGCTCCGAACCTCTTCAGGATGGTCTTGGAGAAGACCGTGAACATCTCCTTGTTCGGGATGGATACGAGGCACGGGTTGTCGTCAACGTCCTCCTCCTCGTCCTCGTCGCATTCCGTTGTGTCGGGAACCGCATTGAGATATCCTGTCGCGACCATGACGGAGTAGATCGTATCCTCGGCGGACTCCAGGTCGCAGTACGCTATGTTGCTCTGGATGTCTGTGCTTATCGCCTTCCCGTCGCAGAGGTCCGTGAGGTCGTCCCAGGTGCTCTGGTCGGCCTTGGAAACAAGGTCGCCGATGATGTCGTTCCCGCTGGTCCCGGCCCAGTACGCCTTGGGCTTGCAACCCTTGTCGATGTAGTTGATGATGCTCCACGGGTTGTAGACGTCCTCATCTCCGAAACGGTATCCGTCGTACCACCTTTTCGCTTGTGCAATCTTGTCCCCGTATCCGTTCTCGCGAAGGAGCCAATCGACCTCGTCCTGCGTGAACCCGAACATCTCGTCGTACTCCGTCGAGAACACATCGTCGACCTCGAGGTTGTTCAGACCGGAGAAGATGCTCTCCTTGGAGATCTTCATCACTCCCGTCAGGACGGCGAATCTCAGGGAGTTGTTGTCCTTCAGCGCATTGCTCAACACCTCGCGCAGGAAGCCCACGATCTGCCCGTGCAGTTCGCTCATGCCATATGCGTTGTTCATGGGGTTGTCGTACTCGTCGATGAGGATGATCGGCTTCTTGCCATAGTGAGTTTCGATCATTTCGCAGAGGTACTTGATCGACTTGATCAGGTCGTTGTAACTCCCCTCTCCCTCGACCAGCTTCGAATACCTCTCCTTCTGGGTCTCGTTGAGCTTGCTGGAGTTCTCCAGCTCCCTGAACCTCTCGAACTGGTCCCTGATGTCGTTCCTGAACGAATCCTCGAACTTCGGATAATCCGC
>CAVJLK010000056.1:0-12327 GCA_963650175.1 Ruminococcus sp. CAG:579
TGAACGGCCACAGGGTGACCGTTCCCGGATACCTCGTCACCAGGGCGGAGGAGTCCTCCATCGAGTACAACCCCTCGTCCCCCTACACCGACGAGATGCACCCCATGAGGATGTCCGCGGAGCAGGCCGCCGCAGGAATGGCCGCCAGGGCCAAGGCCGCGGCGGAGCAGGAGGCGGCCGACGCCGCAGCCGCCAAGGCGGACGCCGAGGAGGCAGGAATCACAGCAGAGGACGGTGTTAACTGATGACCGCTAAGTGGGGAATCGCTAACATTTATGCTAGCTACAACAATGTCATGATCACGCTGACCGACATCACCGGTGCCGAGACCATCACCAAGGCCACCGGAGGGATGGTCGTCAAGCAGGCCAAGGACGAGTCCTCGCCCTACGCTGCCCAGAAAGCGGCCGAGAAGGTCGCCGAGGCCGCCAAGGAGAAGGAGTTCGTCGGCATCCACGTCAGGGTCAGGGCGCCCGGAGGAAACAGGTCCGCCTCGCCCGGTCCCGGAGCGCAGGCCGCCATCCGCGCCCTCACCAGGGCCGGGCTCAAGATCGGCCGCATCGAGGATGTCACACCCATACCGCACGACGGTACCAAGAAGAAGGGCGGACGCAGGGGACGCAGGGTCTGAGGGGGAACTCTCATGGACATCGAGATTCTCGAAATGGCTGAGAGGAAGGCGAGGTTCATCCTCAGGAACTCCTCCCCCGCCATGGCGAACGCGCTCCGCAGGACGCTCCTGGCTGACCTGCCCAAGATGGCCATCGACAAGGTGGAGTTCCACCTCGGGCCCATCATGGACGGCGAGAAGGAGTTCGAGAGCACGACGCCCCTGTTCGATGAGATCATCGCCCACAGACTCGGGATGATCCCGGTCCCCACGGACCTGGACCTCTTCATCCCCCAGGACCAGTGCACCTGCAACGGCGAGGGATGCCCCAACTGCTCCATCATGTACAGCCTGAACAAGCACGGGCCGTGCACGGTGCTGTCCGGGGACCTCGAGCCGCTCGGCAACCCCGACCTCAAGGTCAAGGACGAGGAGATCCCCATCGTGGAGCTGACCGACGGCCAGGCCGTCATGATCTACGCCACGGCGGTCATGGGCACCGCGGCCAAGCACGTCAAGTGGCAGGTCTGCAACGGCGTCGGATACTCGTACCTCCCTACCGTCGAGATCGACCCGAAGCACGCGTCCGACGACGACATGCTGGAGGTCATCGACGTCTGCCCGAAGAAGGTCTTCGTCGTCCAGGGCGGGGAGCTCGTCGTCGCCGACCCCCTCGCGTGCAACCTCTGCATGGCATGCACCGAGAAGGTCGGGGAGGGCAAGGGGCTGACCGTCACCGGCAGCGAGTCGGACTTCGTGTTCAAGTTCGAGACCGACGGTTCGCTGACCGCCAGGCAGGCGCTCGACAAGGCCGTGGAGATCCTTTCCGCCGAGGCGGAGGACTTCAAGAGCCAGATCGAGGCACTCTGAAACTCATTCCCGGCCTCCGGGCCGGGTTCTTTATACCTTCCGCGCGTTCTCGCCGGCATGAAGATATGCCCCAAATGCGGCCAAGCAACCAACGACGATTCCGACGGGTTCTGCACCAAATGCGGGGCGTATTTCACGGAGGAACCGAAGGCCCAGCAGCAGCCGTCCGCGTTGGCGTCGGCCATGGGCATGTCGGCCGCTCCCGCCAGGCAGACCTCGGTCCCGGTCCCCGAGGACGGGACATTCGAGGCCGGATTCGACGACATGGCCGCGGGGAATTACCCGGAAGGGGTCGCCCAGTGGATCTCCGCCGTGCGTTCGCAGGGGCAGCCGTCCGAGGAGCTCTACGGGCGCATGCTCGCCGCGATCCTCGACTGCATCGGCTCGTCCCTCGAGAAGCGCAGGCTGGAGAGCCGTTCCGGCACCGCCGACCTCGCCATGGAGCTGGACGAGGATCTCATAACGGACATAATCTCAGGGATGGTGTCGCGTTTCACCGGGCTGGACGGCGCCGGAGTCATCAGCGTGTCCGCCGAGTACATGTTCCTCGTGCTGGAGTCCTTCTCCGTCTATCCGGACCTCCGCGACGTCAGGGAGATCATGGCCAAGGCCTCCGAGGATCTGGAGGCGTACCGCGCCTCCGTTCCGCCGGAGGACGGGATGTACGCAATCGTCGAGAGGGAGCTGCCCATCTCGCTGTCGTACCTTTCGCTGATGTCCGAGGCCCTGGATTCCGCCATAGCCGAGGCCGGGGACGAGAGGATGGACAAGCTCGCCGATTACTGGTCTTCGAAGGCTACCCTCCCGTACGCCAACATCGCCTGTCAGATCGCCGCGCTCAATGCGCAGATAGCCGGGGCGAAGAACGCCGGGAAGCTCACGATGAAGCTGTTCAAGAAAGGCCTCGCCATCCAGGTGGACGGTTTCAAGAAGGCCTATTTCGGACCCCGCGTCTGATCCGTCGGTCTTTTCTACCTCTTCATCATGGGAGGGTCGTCCCGATGCGTTGTTTGGCCGCACGCGCCGGGACGCCTTCTCAGAAGAAATCCGAGAGCTTGCACTTGCGGACCTTGTCGTTGTTGAAGACCGAGTCCATGGACATCTCGAGGATCTCGACCCTCTCCTTGGTGTAGTCGTCGAGACCGTACTTCTCACCGATCTTCTTCGAGATCTCCAGGTATTTCTTGACGGACGCCTCGTGGACCGTAAGGGTAAGAGCGTTCCCGCACCTGATGCATTTCCCGGCCAGCGGGATGCGGCGGTACTTCTCGCCGCATTTGGTGCATCTGACCGTCTGGGTGGAGAAGCTCCTGAGGTTCCCGATCATATCGGGCAGGAAGTGCTTGTTCAGGACCCTGCGGGCCACGTCCTGCTCGTCCACGGCGCGGATCTTCTTCCCGAGCATGAGTTGGGCGTCCATCTTGTCCATCATGGTCTCCAGGGTGGTGTACGCGGAGTACTTCGGACCCTCGGAGATGTCCCTCGTGTCGTGGGTGAACCCCATGTGCTCGTACTGGTCGGGGGTCCCGATTCTCCCGGCGATGAGGTCCATCATCTTCTCGATCTCCTTGGGCTCCTTCATGTCCATGGCGGCGCGGTAGAGCTCGATGGGATAATGGCGGAGGCAGTCCACGTTGTGGGCCTCCTTGTCGATCTCGTTGGGGTCCAGCCTGGTCGTGAGGACCAGCGGGGCGTCCATCAATCCTCCGCGACGGTCCGGCAGGAACGTCTTGGAGAAGTTCAGCAGTCCGTCCAATGCGAGGATGACGCAGTCCTCGTCGCCGTCGCAGTTCCTCCTCTTGGCGGCGTGGAAGAACGGGTGCCCGTAGCATCCGCGGACGTCGGCGTAGCCGATGATCCTGCACAGGATGCCCCCGGACGTGTGCGGGGCGAGCCCGAAGGTGATGTGGCCGATGAGGTCGGTCCTGTTCTTGACGTTGTAGTACCTGGGGAGCTTGTAGAACTTCTCCAGCTCGTCGTCCAGGTAGGCGGCGATCTTGACCAGGTAGTCCCCGCAGTCCCTGGCGGGGACGATGTCCTGGACCTTGATCTCGCAGATCTGCTCCGGGTCCGTCAGGGGGTCGCCGTTCCAATCGTGGGTGTAGCCCAGCTCGTGGGCCTTCTCGATGCTCAGCCCGATCTCCCTGGGCTTGAAGTGCGTCAGGGGGATGTCGGTCATGTCGAACCTGATGGTCCCGTCCTTGAAGCAGCTCACGCCGTTCCTCTGCCTGAGGATCCCCTTCTCGATCGCCTCGCAGGTCTTGGTCCTGGAGATCAGGGTGTCGAGGCATTTCAGCTCCGCCGGGCGTTCGTTCAGCGTCTCCAGGGCGGCCTTGTACTCCTCCTCCAGGTTGATCTGCATCGGAGCGGGTCCCACGTTGCCGAACTCGTTCTGTTTCGCCACGTATTCGGTGTGCTCCCCGCAGGTCCTGCACCAGTTCCTGAAGGTGTACATGCCGCAGACCGGGCACCTCCTGTTCCCGACCTCGACGGTTATCTCCGGTTTGCCGCCTTTGCGGCTGGAGGCCGACGCCTTGGACACGGCGATGGCCGAGTTCATCTCCTTCCCGGAGTCGGCGTCCTTGCCGACCGGGAACAGGGAGTGGACCTTGGGCGTCATCTCACGTTCCTTCGCCTTCTCCGGACGGCCCATCCTGGTGCCGATGCGGGTCATGGCGCGGGCGCGGACCTCGTAGCCGGCGGCCCTGCTGATCGCCTCGAGGGTGGAGCCCCTTTCGAGCTCCTCGACCTTGACGATGCGGTCCCCGTCGGGACGGATCCCGAGGCAGTCCATCATCGGCACGGAGTACAATTCGTCGATGATTACGCGCCCGACCCTCACGACGTGGAGGGCGCACAGGTCCTCCAGCATGCGCTTGGACACGGGTTCCTTGGGGATCGACAGGTTGGTCCCGTCGTAGGATCCCGAAGAGACCATCGCGTCCCTGAGGGCGACGATCCTGTCCAGGGGGTAGTCGGACCAGAAGAGGTTGAACTTCGGGTGGAGCGGAACGCCCATGGTTGCGCACATCTCCTTGGCGCGCTCGTACGTCGGGTCCCTCCAATCCTCGGGGAGCTCCCCCTTCTCCTTCAGCTCGAGCTCGTGCCATTCGACGGGGTATCCGCAGGGGACCAGCGTGTGGTTGTTCTCGCAGAACTCCCCGAAGGGGACGAGGATCTCCCCGTTGTCGACTATCTCGGCGATCTGGTCGCGGACCGCCAGGGCCTGCTCCACGGTGCCGCAGTAGACCAGGTCTCCGTTCTTCAGGAGGACCGTCGGTCCCTCCAGCATGTCGCACGGGGTGACGACGCTGGCCTTCCCCGGCCTCTCGATCTTCAGCTGCGTGCCGATGGCCATGAACTCGTCCATGACGTACATGCTCGCCACGCTGTAGGCCAGGGACGCCAATCCGGAGGTCCTGGCCCTCCCGTATCTGAGCCTGAATCCGCCGACGGCGCAGGGATGTCCGAAGATCGGACGCCCGGCGACGATGTCCATGAGGTACTTCTGCTTGGGCTCGACCCTCTTGGGGGCGTTCTCGTCCTCGGCCTTCTTCTCGGTCTTGTGGGCGTCCAGGAACTGTCCTATGAACTCCCATCCCGTCATCTTGAGCTTGTCGACGTGCTTCTTGAGCTTGGATGCCTTCTGGCACATCCCCTCTGCTATGACAAGGCACGCCCCTCCCCTGACCCTGTTTGTCTCTATCCTGGGGAGGTCCCTGAATCCGGATATCTCCATCTGCTCGGTGCCCTCCCCGTCCACGCATACGGGGCAGTTCCTCACGATGAGGTCGATCTCCTCGGACGTGGGGGTGTACTGCAGATGCTGGCATTGCTTGTAGAGGGGGATCTCCTCGTCGAACCTGGCGATCTCCCCTTCGGTGGGCTGATACTTCCCGATGCCGAGCTCGGTCCTGACGACGTCGGCGATGAGCACGCTCATGGCCTGCCCGGTCCCTCCGGCGGCGCGGATCGGTCCCGCGAATATCAGGTCGACGTAGCTCGACCCGTCGGCGTTCTTGCCGATCTTGGTGTCAGCTATCCCCTCCAGTGGGGCGACCAGGATCCCTTCGGTGAGGACGGCCAATCCGACCCTGACGGCCCTGTCCAGGGCCTTCTCGGTGCTCTCGGCGGGACGTTTGGCCATCTCTTTGGCGACCATCAGGGCAACCAGTTCGCGGTTCCCGAATTCGGCGGTCAGCCTGCGGATGTCCTCCGCCACGCCCTCGACGTGGTAATCGTCGAGGAGCTTCTCCACGCGGGACGCCAGGTCCTCCGCCTGGGGCACCTCCACCTCCAGGGACGGGTCGAACCCCATCCTCCTGGCGGTGCGGGCGATCTCGTAGCATTCGTCCTTCATGGCGGAGAGTTTGGCGAAGTACTCCGCCATCTCCTCGCTGAAGGCCGGGCCCTGGGTGCTCATTCGATCGGAGCCTCCGCGGCCTTGCGGCGCGCGATGGAGCGCAGCTCCTCCATGATCCTGCCGGTGAGGACGTCCATCTCCTCGCCGGTCTGCGCGGAGAAGCATATCCTGTCGCCTCCGCTCCTGAAGACGTCGCACTTGCTCTCGGCCTCGATTATGGGGACCCCCTTGAAACCGTCCTTGACGGTGCGCAGGAGCTTCTCCTGCACCGTCATGGGGAATCCGCAGGTCTCCGACGGATCCAGGACGAACAGCATGACGTCCGTGAGGTACCTGAGGGCGAGGACGGCCTGCTTCTCGATGTCGTTCCTCGCGTCGAACTCCCTGTCCAGGAGCCCCGGGGTGTCGATGATCTGGTACTTCCTCCAGTCGTCCTGGATGTGGCCCACGATGACCCCCTTCGTGGTGAAGGGGTAGGGGGCGATCTCCGGTTCGGCCGACGAGAGCACCGTGACCAGGTTGCTCTTCCCGACGTTGGGGAACCCGGCGACGACGACGGTCGGCAGGGACGGGTCCACGGCGGGGAGCTTCCTGAACTTGTTCTTCGCCTCCTGCAGGAACAGCAGATCGTCCGAGATGCGGTCGACGTAGGAGTTCAATCTTCCGTAGAAGCTCCTCCTGGTCGCCTCGACGATCTCCGGGTCCTTGGTCCTGCGGATGTCCTTGAGGGTGTCGTTCTTCAGCTTCTCGGCTTTGGTGGCGCACCAGTTGACCGCGCCGAGCGCCTTCTTGTAGCGGTCGATGCCGATGACGATGTCCACCAGCTCCGGGAGGAAATCGTCCTCCTTGTCGAGCCTCGGGAACCTGTCGACGTAGCCCCTCAGGGCGGTGACCACGATGTCGCCCGAAGCGGTGACCTTCGCGAGCGCGGTCTTCTTCTTGGTGTCCAGAGCGTTGGTCCCCGTCTTGCGGATCTTGGATGCCCTGTGGAAAGCCTTCTCCATGAGCTCCTCCGAAGAGAGGACAGTCGGGATCTTGAAGTCCATCGCGGCCATGTTCCCTCCCCATCGCGCACGTGATTATAAAGGGTGGGTTGCGGGCCGGATTGGCGGCCCGACAAACGGAATCCGGATGTCTGGCTCATGCTAGGGTCACCGTCGCCTTGAAGAGCCAGAGGTCGTGCGTCATCGTATCCTTCGCGCCGAGCTTCGACGGGATGACCGCCTTGGGGCAGTCGCGCGCGAGTATGCCGAACTCGATCCCGGGGTCGCCGGTGTCCACGCCGGCCAGGCGGGTGAGGGATGCGAGATTGGCTCTCAGGAGCATGCACAGGTCCATCTTCGGCAGGTCTGCGCCCTTGGAGAGGAGCTCCGGGAAGCCGACGCCCGCATGCAGCATGACCTCGAGATCGATGTTCTCGGTGAACATAGCCAGAGGGTCGATGTTGTAGGGATTCTTGATCCCCAGCAGGAGGGATTCGACCTTTCCTGCGACGTACTTCAGACAATCCTTCACTAGGTCCCCGTCGGTGCGGAACGCGATGCGAATGCCGGATGTCACCGACGATGTGGCGTCCTTGATGTCCGCGCTCACGAACACCGACGCGTCGATGATCAGGTCCGCCACCAGGTCGATCAGCTCCTCGACGGTGAACCTCACCAGGTATTGGATGAACGCCACGAGGCTGTCCACGTCCGTTATGCTGCCGATCTTCCCGAACGACTTCTGGACGGCGGACCACACGCAGTCCTTCAGGGCGTCGACGTTGAACTCCGAGGTGACCCAGGACCCGTTGGTGCGGCCCATGGTCCCGGGCCTCTTCACCCACTCCGAGGATCCGTCGTAGCCCCTCTGCCACGTCTCGTCGTCGTCGGAGTTGTCCTGTTTCATCTTCACCTCGTCGACCTCGTCGCCGTTGGCGTCGCGGATGACGAGCCTCTCCGCGCTACGGGAATCCTGGCTCGGATTGTTCACCATGGTGAAGTCCGGTTTCACCACCAGGAACTCCCCCGGGGACAGCGTTCCGGACAGCTGGGTCTTCTCGTTCTTCTTCTTGGATTCGAGGCACAGGGCGTACCCCGTCAGGTCGATGGCCGAGTCGGTGTTGTTGAGGATCTCCACCCATTCGTTCCCGCGGTCCGTGCCCTTGGGATTGGATTCGTACTCGTTGATGAGCAGACCGGTCTGCTCCGCGGATTTGCATCTGATCTCGAACCCCGCGTCGAGGCCGACGTTCACCCCCAGGAACGGGACGGGGATGTTGCTCAGCATGTCCCCCACGCCGGGGATGTCGCTCAAGGTCATCCCGATCTCGTGGTAGTCCTCCAGTTTCGGAGCGACGATGGAGACCTTGTTCTTCCCGACCTTGCCGTTCACGGTGAAGAGGTACTTCCCTCCCTTCATCAGAGGGTCAACAGTGGCGTTGACCGACCATCCGTCCCCGGAGATGCCCCCGGTGCCGGTGAGTATGAGGTTCTCCGCCTTCACGTCCCCGCGGACCTTGGCGGTCATTCCTGCGGTGACTGTGAGTCCGGCCACAGGCATGCTCATCTCGGCGGAGAACAGTGTCTTGGTCTTGGAGTTCCAGGTGATGGCCGACGTTTCTATCGTGAGGGTGCATCCGAAGAACTCGAAGGTCAGGGACTGGTCGCCCAGGTTGATGTCCACCAGGACCTTGAACGCGGCGTCGGAGATCGCGGATTCCAATCCTTCCGATATCATCCTCGACAGTTCGGCGACCGGGTCGTTGAATATGTTGTACAGGTCGATGAGGCACTCGTAGGCGAATCCGGCGATGTCCCTCAGGGCCTCGGCGAGTTCGGTGGCGGCCCCGCGCATCGCCTCCATCAGCTTGCGGAGGGGCTCGATAAGCGGTTCGAAGATCTCCAAGAGGACGTCTTTGATATCCGTCCATACGGTGCAGCTCGGTTCGTAGTCCACCCCTTCGAGGGCCCATCCGGACGCCACGGTGATCTCCATGGACGTGTCGACCTCGAATCCCCCTCTGACCGCGGAGGATTCGGAGCCCATCGCCTGTGCCAGGGAACCGGATCCGGTGACCCTGTAGTCGACCCATCCGCGCACCTCGACGCGGAAGGTTGTGGAGTACGCGGCGCTCTCGTCCTCCCTGAACCCGACCGTGTGGATCCCCTCGGGTCCGTGAACGATCACTATCGGAGGTTCGGAGGTCAGCTCCAGGTACAGGCTCTCGGCGACCCCGTTCCCGGTCGAATCCGTCAGCTGGAACGCATCCGATCCCGGCAGGTCCACGACGCCGCCGTAGGGGTTCAGAGCATCCATCTCCAGGATCTCCTCCACCATGACGTCCGCCGTATCCTCCACGGGGACGAGGATGTCCAGCAGGCTCAGGCCGTAGGAGCAGACGGCCGTCAGCGCCTTCTTGACGATGCTCCCGTCGCCGCTTTTCACCTCCTTCAGGGAGGATATCCCCGACAGGTCGGAGTACACCGACGAACGGTACGACGAAAGGGCCCTGGCGACCTCCTGGGATGCCATGACCTTATCGACGTCAATATCGGGATCGTCCTTCGCCAAAGCCGAGACCGCGGAGCGGATTCTGCCGGCGAGCTCGTCCTGGAGGACGAGGTCCGACGCGTGATCCATCACCTCGTCGGCGAGCTTCCCGTAGAACTCGTCGTACACCTCCCCCGAACGGAGGGATTCAGACACGGTCTCGTCGATCGCATCCATGCATCCGTCCACGGCGTCGAGGTACAGCGAGGTCAGAGTTTCGATGAAGTTCCTCTGGTCGTACGGATCCACCTGCACGGACACGGTGCCGAGGTCGGTGCGCTCGGCGAGACGGACGGCCGCGCCGTTCAGGATGTCCATCACGAAGTCGCGGACGTAGTTCCCGTCCGATTCGTAGTTTTTCTTGAACTCCTTCAGCCAGTCCTGCTCGAACAGGTCGACGGTCGGATTCGCGACGGATACCGTCGTTTCTCCGATTTTGACCATCGTGGTCCCCGTCCCGGGGTACCTGTAGTCCTCCTCGGAATAGCCGTTGGATGCCATCATGTCCCTGAGGTACGGGACTCCGCTGACCCTCTCCTTCCCGCTCAGGAACTCGTCGAGCGATTTGAGGGCGCCCTTGATCGGATTCAGGACCCTGTCGATGCCTTCGATCCAATCGAACGCGTAGAGATAGTCCAACCATTTGATCGCCACGTCGTCGATCACGGCCGACATGGCCTGGGCGTAGATCGCGGAGAGGTCTATGGATATCGTGCCGTCCTCGGAAGCCAGGAGGTCGGCCAGGTCGGCGCGCTCCTTCTGACCGACGAATCCGCCCCCGTCGCGGAAGCATATCTCCGAAATCGCGTCGATGCAGTACTGGTAAGCGGTCCGCACGTCGGATTCCGTCAGGATCCCGTCCGTGCTCTTGTAGCCGTAGGCGTTCAGTCCGCCGTACCCGTTCAGGACCCTGTACTGGGCTATGGACGTCAGCTGGTAGGAGAGCATCTGCGACAGCGAGACGCTGCCGTCCCCGGCCATGGATTCCAGGAGGGATGCGCGGTCCAATGCCAGCGGGAGGGCGTAGTTCCCGTCGGTGTAGACGGTCAGCTCGGTCGATGCGGTGCCGGATTGGGATTCGACCGTTGCAACGACGGTCCCCGTTCCGCGGATGTACGTCGGGGTGTAGCCCTGGATGCCTTCGGATCCGGAGATTCCCATGGGCTCGCTCCTCAGCTCCACATCGTGCGACACGTAGGAGACGGTGGCGCCGCCGCTCCTGATGGGGAACTGGTATCCTATCCATTCCGAGATCTTCGTCTGTATCGATTCGGCGCGTTGCGCCAGGTTGCCGGCATTCTCATCGGCGGACACCGAGCGGATGATCTCGCCGAATCCTCTGTTAACGTACGATGTCACGTCGGCTATCGCCACGTCGACGGCGTCGATGTCGTCCATCACGCCGTCAGTCGCGTCCCTGCTCCTGCCGTAGTCGAAGGTGACCGCGGCGGCGATGACGGACACGAGGAGAATCGTCACTGCAGCTATGGCGAAAGGCATGCTCCCGCGGGAGTCGTTCTGTCTCATGACCGACGTTTTCCCGCATGGGTTTATAAAAGGCGACTACTGCAGTCAGTATGACACGGTAGTCTTCGTTTTGTAGAACAGGTGCGGGGACCGCCCTTCGGACGGCCCCGGAAAGTTTTCGGGAAGATCATGCGGAGCTCTGCTGGCGCGCCTGATGTCTCATCTCGCGCTCCTGCTTCTTCTCCTTCCTCTTCTCTTCCCTTTCTTTCTTGGTTTCGACGTGCTTCTCCTTCATTGCCATTTCTCTCACCTTTCTTTCGTCGCATCCGTTGGGCTTCGACGTCGGCGGACCGGCATTCGGATGGCACCGGCAGGGGATGATCCCCTCCCGGGTCGTCGGGAGGAAGGATGCGCGGAGCGGGTATTTCAATCTGCACATCCGTCTATTCGACGGGATGTTCGGGTGGACGGATGGATATAAATCGGGGTTCGGAAACTACGGGTATGCACGTTGTGCGTTCTCCGTTGGATACGGAGGTTCGAGAAAAGGGAAGGGGTTTGTGCCCTATCCGGGCGCTCGATCTTCAAGCTTCGCCGGTGAGTCCGGCTAGATGTGTTCTGACGCGGTCCCTGACCTCGGGAAGCATCATGACGCTGAGGACTTCGACAAGACTGTCCCAATCGTCCTCGCTCACCATGACAACGTTCCCGGTCTCGGTGGCGATGGTGATCTTCTCTCCGCAGAGTGCTCTGCTCACCAGTTCGCTCATCCTCTCCTGGGCCCCATCTACGTTGTAGGTTGCCATGAGTCGAGCCACTTTGTCCCGATATTTAAAGCAAACCGAAATTGGTTCGAGCTCCGCGTTCGTGGCGGGACGATTAGACGGATGAACGGAATAATGCGGGGTTAACAGGCCGTATGTTCTGTCCTCGAAGGGGAAATCCGCCCTTCCGACGACGGCGCTAAGGTGATAAGAGGAACCTCTTCGTCGTTGGGACGGAGAGGCCCCGGCGCGGTCGCGCCGGATTCAGTCCTGGATGACCCTCACGCGGATGGGCTTCCCCTTGAACTTGGTCTTGGTCAGGTCCATGGTCATCCTGTTCCCGAAGTCCTTGTGGACCTCGACGATAGAGGACTCGTCCCCGATCTCGATCTTCCCGATGGAGACGTCCCTGACCCTGGCGTTCTTGATGATCAGGTCGGCGAGCCCGACCTTCTTGAGGCCGTCCTTCTTGCCGAGGTTGATCTCGAACCTGCACATGCCGTACACGTCGGAGATCTGGTCGTAGTCCACGACCCTCCTGATGGTGTCCTTGGTGCCGGGTTCGGCGTCGGGGACGTCCCTCTTCTCGATCTCCATGCCGGTGCGCATCTCGAACTCCCTGACCAGGTGCTCCTCCTCGGAGGTGACGAAGGATACGGCGGTGCCCTCCTTTCCGGCCCTGCCGGTCCTCCCGATGCGGTGGATGTAGGTGTCGATGT
>CAVJLK010000057.1:0-11928 GCA_963650175.1 Ruminococcus sp. CAG:579
GGGAGAGGAGGTGGAATCTGGAGATCGTATCGAGTTCGAATTATCGAACAGAATAGAATGAATAACAGGGATTGCATGGAGAACCCATCATGAGCGGAAGGATGTTCGGGACCAACGGGGTGCGCGGGATCGCCAACGGGGACATGGACTGCGATCTCGCGTTGCGCATGGGGAGGGGCATAGGCGTCGAACTCGGGAGGAGAATCGCGGTCGCCTCGGACCCCCGCACATCCTCCGATATGCTCAAAGGAGCGCTCTGCGCCGGGATCCTGTCCGTCGGATCGGACGTCCTGGACCTCGGCATGATACCCACACCAGCACTACAGCACTACATCCGCCAGCGCCCGGAGATCACAGGAGGGGTGATGATCACCGCCTCCCACAACCCGCCCGAATTCAACGGCATAAAATGCATAGCCGCCGACGGTACCGAATGCACCAGGGAGCAGGAGGATGCGATCGAACGCCTCTACCGCGAAGACGTCCCGACCGTCGGATGGCACGAGATCGGCAATCTGTCCCACATCGGCGGGGCGGCGGAGGAGTACGTCAATTCCGTAGTCGAGAAGGTGGACGCCGATGCCGTCCGCAAAGCTGAGTTGAAAGTCGTCCTGGACTGCGCCAACGGATGCTCTTGCGTCACATCGCCCATGCTCCTCGAGAGGCTCGGCGTGAGCGCAATCGTCCTCAACGGTGAACCCGACATGCGGGAGGCCGGCCATCAGAGCGAACCCACCGCCGACAATCTGACCGAACTCATGGAGACAGTGAGATCGACGGGCGCCGACCTGGGGATAGCCCACGACGGCGATGCGGACAGGTGCATCTTCGTCGCATCCGACGGTCGCTACGTGCCCGGGGACCTCGCGCTGGCGATCCTCGGAAGGTATCTCCTCGAAAAGAACGGCGGAGGGAGGGTCGTGGTCACCGTCGCGACATCCATGATCGTCGAGGACACCGCATCGAAGAGCGGAGGGGAGACGGTCTATACAGCAGTCGGATCCCCCATAGTCGCCCGCGAGATGGCCGCGGACGGTGCGGTCTTCGGAGGAGAGGAGAACGGCGGACTGATCTTCGCCGACCACCAGTTCTGCAGGGACGGCGCCATGGGCGCCGCCAGGATGCTCGAATGCATCGCGAAGAAAGGACCGCTGGCGACCCAGCTGGATTCGCTCCCGTCGTACCGCACCGTGAAGAAGGCGGTAGCCTGCCCGGACGCCCTCAAGGAGAGAGTAACGACAGAGATCGCATCCCTGCACCCGGATGCCAGGAAGGACACCACGGACGGATTGAAGCTCCTGTTCGACGACGGATGGGTTCTCCTCAGACCGTCCGGCACCGAACCGAAGTACAGGATATACTCCGAATCCCGGGATCCCGAGACGGCGGAGAAGCGTTCCCAACTGTTCTGCGAAGAGTTCGCAGAGGTCCTGAAGAAGCTCTCGTGAACCTCGGAGCCCCTCGTCGGCGGCCAACTTGGCCTTGAGCTGCATCACGGGGCGGACCTCGGCGGGATCTATCCCGCGGATATACGCCATGTACATGGACACGTAGTCGCCGAGGATGATCGCGCGGAACATGTTCTCGAGGTCGGAGCACCCTCCGAGCCTGACGGCGACATACGGCACACCCGAACCGTCGAGCCTCTCGACAGCATCCTCCAAGGAGTTGGAACCGTCCGGGGCGTCGCATCCGATCAGCAGCACGGGGATGCAGCTCCCGCCGGCCCCCTCCATCCACAGGTCCAGGCTGTCCAGCCCGAACCCCGGTTCGGAATCGCAGAACGCCACGTATTTCGCGTTCTCGTTGAACTGCGTCTTCCACCTGTACGCCACCGAGCGCATGCACGCATCCGAACAGACCACGGGGACGTGGTCCATCAGCGTCTCCGCCAGGACCTTCGCCTGGCACCCGTCCCCGAGGGCGTTGGAATCCCTGTATCCCCTGAGCGACTGGACGAATCCCAGGATCCTCCCGGACAGGTCGGGGCCTCCGGCGACGCGGATGACCTCCAGAGTATAGCCGATCATGTATCCGACAGCGTGCCTGGGCTGCATGTCGCGGGGGAGCGTGATGAGGATCTCGCCGGATTCCTCCGCGATGGCCATCAGCTTCCCCCCGGAGGTGACGTTCACGACAGTGCACCCGCGGGCGACGGCCTGCTCGTGCATGTAGAGCGTCTCCGCGGTGTTGCCGGAATAGCTCGAGATGACCGCGAGGGTGCGCCCGTCCACCCAGTCCGGGAGCTCGGGGTATTTGACGAGGACGATCGGCTTCGCCGATTCCCCGTAGCAGCAGTCGGCGGCGAAATCCCCGCTGACGGCCGACCCTCCGACCCCGCAGAGGATGATGTTGTCGCAATCTATCTCATAATCGAGCCTGAAATGCATGGAACGCTCCAGATCGTCGACAAAGCCGTGGAGCTGGTCCTTCAGGGGTATGTCCGACATCGCTCCGGCCTCCCGACGGCCAGGTCGCCCATGACGAACCCGCGGATGTCGCGGGTCAGCGGGGAACCGGCTCCGATGTCCGTCACGGTGACGTCCCTCCCGTTCTCCGAAAGGACCTCCAGCATGTGACCGACGATGATCGACGGCATCGAACCATCGGGCTCCGAACGGAGGACGAGCATCCTGAGCTGCTCCGCATGGGGGTTCGGGTCCGACCATCCGACCAATTCGTTGTGATCGTACTCGGGTAGCTCTCCGCAAAACGCCAGTTTTCCAGCGCGTTCCCCGATGAGGTCTGCCCAGCGCCTGGAGCAGGCGCGGACGTCCGTGGTCGAATAGACGCCGAAGACATCGTCCATGCCGATATCCAATGCGGGAAATCCGGAACGGGACTCCGAACGGAGGACCCCTACGGCCTCATCCAGCATTCCGCGGGCGTCGATGATGCCCATAGAGGAGACGATCGAGCATAGGAATCCCAATGCAGACATGACCGCTTCGGAGGAATCCAGACCGTCCTCCATCCGGAACGCGATCCCACCGTCGGCGCGGCAGCGCTCGAGAAGGGCCCGATCGTCGGACACGCAATGGACCCTGCACCCGCGCTCAACCAGCTCCTGATAAGTCCCGACAGCACTGCGACCGTCGTAGGAGACGATTACCGCATCCGTCCCGGGATCGACCCAGCCGGGGATGCGCCCGTCGCACACGGTGGGCATGGGTCCGGCACGGGATGAATCCATCATGTCCGAAACCGCCATGCATGCGGATGAGCAGCATCCGAAGGAGAAGAGGCATGCGCGGGTCGCGGCGACCGTCCCGCAGGACCTTCCGGTCGCGGACAGCGCCACGGACAGGAGCCGTCCGGCCCTGTCCCCGGAGGGTGAATCGGACCCCTCCGACCCGTCAGACATACCTGTACAATGCATCCATCGCCGTTAACCGCTGACGATAGATAACCGTAGCGCCCCCGTCATGCGCGTATTTTTTGAACAGCGAATCGTTCTCCGCATGATTCCGAAGGGCCCGCAGAGACCCCGGGAGACCCGGTGCGACCATGTTGTATGTAGATCCGTATGTCAAGGACACGTTCCGCAAGAACCAGCCGGAAGGCAGGGAGGGTTTCATAAGATTGGACCAGAACGAGAACCCCGACGGCCTCCCCAGATGGCTCTTCGACGACGTCATGTCCCGGATCACCCCCGCGACGCTCTCCATGTACCCGGAGGAGGGGACGCTCGTTCGCAAATACGCGGAGATGGTGGGCGTGGAGGCGGAGAACGTCACACTCACCGACGGCAGCCTGGTCGGCATGGGGTACCTGATCCACGTGTTCGGCGAACCCGGCAAGAACCTCGTCGTCGTGAAGCCCACGTTCAACATGTACGGGGTCTTCGGGAACCTCAACGGCATGAACACCGTGGAGGTCCCCTACGAGGACGACTTCACCATGCCCATAGGGAAGATCCTGGACGCCATAGACGACAGCACCGGCATCGTCGTCCTGGTCAACCCCAACATGCCCATCGGGAACGTGTATCGGCCGGACGACATCGAGAAGGTCGTCAGGAAGGCCGGGGAGCACGGGGCCCTCGTCATCGTGGACGAAGCGTACCACTACTTCTACGACGGGTCGTCCATACCGCTGACCCGGAAGTACGACAACGTCGCGGTGCTCAGGACGTTCTCCAAGATGTTCGCGATCACCTCCCTCAGACTGGGGGTGGTCGTCTCCAACAGGAACGTGATCCACTACATCAACAACTGGAGGCCCCACTACACCATCGGTGCGGTCACCCTGAAGTTCGGGGAGGCCATCGTGGACAACCACGAGAGGCTCCTGGAGGAACTGGGGGCCAAGTTCGCAGATGGGAAGGACTACATCGTCGGCAGGCTGGAATCCGAAGGATATTCGATCGTCCCCAGCCACGGGTGCTTCCTGTGCGTCCGCCTCAAGCACAGGACCGTCGAATACGTCACGGACGAGCTCAAGAAACGCAAGATCCTGGTGTTCCGCGGATCCGGTCCCCTGGAGGGGTATCTGCGCCTGTCCGTCTGCGGCAAGGAGTACATGAAGACGTTCGCCGATGCGCTCCTCGAGATCGACAGGGAGCGATGAGAATGAAGACGACGGCGATAATCCTGGCCGGAGGCGTGGGGAAGCGCATGGGCGCGCCCATGCCCAAGCAGTTCCTCGAGATCAAAGGGAAGCCCGTCCTCGTCCACACCATATCCAACTTCCAGAGGAACGAATCCGTCGATTCGGTGATCGTCGTGTGCGTGCCGGAATGGATCGACCGCACGAAGGAGCTGGTCCTTCAATACGGCCTCACCAAGGTGTCCGCGGTGATCCCGGGAGGGGAGACGTCCCACGACTCCACCCGCAACGGCATGTTCCATCTCAGGGACGAATTGAAGAAGGGGGACATCGTGATCGTCCACGACGCCGCCCGCCCCATCCTCCCCCAGAAGGCGATCGACGAGATGCTCCGTGTGGCAAAGGAGAAGGGGAACGCATCGCTCGCAATCCCCTGCTACGAGACCGTGATCTACACGGACGACCAGCTCTCCGGCAACAAAGAGCTGGACAGGAGCCATCTCATGAGGGTCCAGACGCCCCAGGCCTACGAGTACGGCGGGATCCTTGACCTCTACGAGCGCGCGGAGCGCGAGAACCGCCACGATTTCATCTACGCGGACATCGTCGCCGTGGAGTACGGCATGACCGTCTACTTCTCGAAGGGATTCGCCAACAACATCAAGATCACCAAGCAGGAGGACATCCCCCTCTGCGAGTATCTCATGGGCATCCCCGAGGACCAGCTCTTCGACCTGCGATCCTCATCTCGGTGACGGAGCCGTCCTTCCCGTCGTAGGATTCCACCGCATGGGTCAGCCCCACGAACAATCCGCATTCCACCACGCCCGGGATCGAATCTATCGTCGACTCGCATTGGCGGGGATCGTCGATGCCGTCGAACCTGCAGTCGTAGATCAGGTTGCCCCCGTCGGTGACGAACGGAGCCCCGTCCATCATGCGGAGCACGGGATCGCACCCCAGCCTCCTCAATGCCGAGGCGGTCGCGCCGTGTGCGAACCGGCAGACCTCCACCGGCAGGGGGACCGACGTTCCCAGCCTGCCGACGACCTTGAACCCGTCCACCACTATGATCTCCTTCTCGGTCATGGAGGCGACGATCTTCTCCCTCAGGAGGGCCCCTCCGAGTCCCTTGATGAGATCCAATCCGGGACCGACCTCGTCCGCCCCGTCGATGGTCACGTCGATGGACTCCACGCAATCTATGTCCAGGATGTCCAACCCGAGTCCCCTGGCGTACGCGGTGGTCTGCTCGGACGTCGATACGAAACCCAGGTCGAACCCGTCGCGCACGAGCTCCGCCAGACGGTCGGCGGCCATGCATGCCGCGTTCCCGGTCCCGATGCCCACGATCATCCCGTCCTCGACGTGATCGTCGACCGCCTTGACGGCGGCTGGACGCTTCATCATCCACGGAGGAATATCCGACATCGCCTTCCCTCGTCGAGGAGGTAGTCGTTCAACGCGCTAAGCGGGAACCCCTTCGCGCCCGTGCGCTTGTCCTCGGGAGGCGGGGTCATGTAATCTCCGAATATGTGGGTCAGGAGCTCGTCGTTCCTCTCCGCGAGATAGCACGTAGTGTCCTCGAAGACGTGCGCCACCGGCTTCCCGAAGCATGCCGTATGGAAGATCTCGTTCCTGAACTCGGTCGTGTATATGGTCCTGAGATCGGACCCGTCCTCGACCAGCGCCGACGCCACCCTCCCGAAGAACCTCGGGATCCAGAGCAGATGACGGTACAGGCGGAGGGAACCCACATGGTCCAACGCGGTCACCGAGATGTGCACCCCCCAGATCATCAGATTGGACAGCCGCTGCCTGAATCCGCCCTCCGGGTAGGCGACCAGGGGGAACAGGTCGATGAACGGGGCGGTCCTGTCGCGCAACCCCCCTTCGATATCGTCCCCGCGGTAGATCACGTGGGGATGCGTGTCCGCCCTGGAATCATGATAATAATAACGTCCGGGGTCCAGCTCCTCCTGCAGAACCCTCTTGATCTCCGGGAGGTCCTCGTCCCACACCCAGATGTCCATGTCGTCGTCCCAGGGGATGAACCCGTCGTGCCTGACGGCCCCGATGGCGGAACCGTAGCAGAGATAGTACCTCAACCCGTGGGCATCCAGGATGCCGGCGATGTCCTTGTACATCGAGAGGAGACGGGATTGGGTATCGTTCATCGTCCCCGCGAAGGATGCCCTGTCGCATAATACTTCTGGACGCCGGGATCGGTCCTGGACCTTCTCGATGATCCGCTGGACGAAACCCGGGAGGTACGTCCTGATGACCTCCATGTCGCCCTTGCTGAACATGAAGCGCATCTCCAGCACGAAGAATATCATGAACAGGACGAAGAACGGCACGATGATCCCGATCCATGTCATGGGAGGGACGAACACCAGCGAGATCGCGTACAGCACCGCCAGGGTCCCGAAGAAGGCCAGATGGGCCTCGATGATGGGCATGTAGTACTTCCTGTAGCTCCCGCCTGTCAGGGAATGGCAGAACACGGGATAGAACACCAGCTTCAGCAGGATCATCGAGACGGCCCAGCAGACGCAGACCCCCATGACCCCCGCATCCGTGAACTGGATGACCAGCGCCGCCGAGGCGATGTTGAGCACCCCCAGCAGGAAGGTCGCCATCGCCAACGGCTTGACGCGGGCGAACACCACGGGGACGTCCGACAGGGCGCTGGTGGTGCAGATCAGCACCTCCACGGGCAGCATTATGCAGAGCATGCTCTGGAGGTCCGGATAGTCGCGGCCCAGCCACACCCCCAGTATCTGCGGGAGGAAGACGATCAGATATGCCAGGGGGAAGGCCATGGTCACCCCGATGAACTTGGAGAAGATCTTCAGGACCCGGATCAGCTCGCCGATGTCCCCGTTGGCGTACTCCCTGTAGACCAGCGGTATGGACACCGCCGCCAACGCCGCGCAGGCCGTATGGACCATCATGATCATGTTGGCGGCGATGGAGAACACCCCCTGCGTCCCGGACCCCAGCATCATGTTGACGATCACCATGGACGCCTGTATGAACAGGAGGGATCCGAGCTCGCTCATTATGGCCCAGAATCCGAGCTTCCCCATCTCCTTCAGGAGAGGCCTGTCGTAGCTGCGCATCCTGAACCTCAGCGTGGGGCAGACGCGCCTGAGCATCGCGACCATGACGACGAGCATCAGTATCGCCGACACCAGGAACGAGACGCCGATCGTCGGGAGGGAGGGGCCCCGCATGGCGATCAGGAACAGGACGACGCCGACCTGCGAAACGGTCTGGAGGGCCCTGCTGAAATACGTGATGTACAGGCTGTTGTAGGCCATGTACACCCCTCCGAGGCTCGCGCCGAAGGAGATGATCATCGAGGCCAACATGATCAAGAAGAACATGACCTGGACGTCCCCGTAGGACGACGGTCCGACCTGGAACACGTACGGCGCCAGGATGGATACGACGACGGCCACCGGCAGCATCAGGGCCATGCACTTGCCCATGCCGACGACCGACGAGGAGAACACCGTGTTCAAACGGTCCGTGTCGCCGGACTGCACCGATATGGACATGTAGCGGCTGAACGCGTTGGACAGGGAGTCGGAGATCATCACGAAATAGTTCGTGACGGTGGTCGCGAGCGGAAGGATCGCGTATGTGGCCAGCCCGAACTGGTCGATGTAGTACGGGACCATCAGGAGTCCCGCCAACGCCATCAGCACCGTCCTCAGGACGTTTGCCACCATGTTGAGGGAAACCCTGCTGGAGAACGCATCCTTCCTCAGTGCCACAGCCGACCCCACGGCCAAGCGCAATATATTATCTTGGGACGCCGAAAAGACGAATCCGGGCGTTCATCGGTCATCCGCAGCGCGGATACGCCGGCTCCCGATCGCGGCCTTCGCCCTGTCCCCGTATTCGGTCCAGAGGATCAGGAGTATCGCCGCGCACTGGAGGACGCCGCCTATGGCGAACTGAATGTTGCCGAGGGTTATCGACCCGAGGACGGGAGAGTACCAGAACCCGAACACGCCCAGGACCGCATCCAGATTGGGGAATCCGGCCCAGACCGACATCGGAAGCAGCATCATGGCACCGGAGGCCGTCTCGTACACCACGGAACCCACCGCCAGGATCTTCCATTCCAGCATGAACCTGCGGTCGGACGCCGCGATCCAATAGGCGAGGAACGGCACGAGGACGACGATGTACTGCGTGGTCGGAGGATACACGAGAACCAGGGTCGCAACGATGAAGCAGTGGTGCATCAGGGTCCTGAACGGGTCCTCGCCGGGATCGCGGAACATCCTGTACCCCAGATACGCTGACCCCAGAAGGACCAGCGCGTACGTGCCCATCCTCGACAATCCCACCAGCAGATCGAACAGCCCGTCGCCTCCGGATGTGCCGGTGCGGTCCGTCAGGAACTGGAAGCACATCGCGATGTTCCCCTCCATGATCTGGGGCATGAACACCAGCGCCGCCATCATGACGGCTCCCGCGACGGCGAGGACCAGACGCTTCACAGCCCCGCGACGGTCCCCGGAGACCGCCAGGATGTATCCGATGAATATGAACACGAAGAAGACGGGGAAGAACTTGACCAGGACGGCCAAGGAGAACGTCATCCCTGCAACGAACATCCTGTCCCTCTTCACGCAGTACATGGTCAGCACCGCGAACATCGCCGAGACCGTATCCGGCATGGCGATTATGCCCGAGGACATCAGGAGCACGGGGGAAAGGAAGGTCAGCGCGAAGGCCAGGAGCGACTTGGATCTGTCGCCCGTCGCCTCCTCGACCAGCTTCATCACCACGAACGCCGTGATGAGGTCGCACAGGAACAGAGGGGCCTTCACGGAGTAGATGACAACCAGGGATGGCACGGTGGCTGTGAAGTACGGCCCCGAACCCTCGACGAACAGCGCTTCGACGACGCGCACGGCGGATTCGCCGACGTTCAGGAACATGTCCTGAAGGACGGAGACGAGACCGAGGATGTATCCCCATGCCGGGGTGTAGTAGTAGCCTTCCATCCCGTAGAGGCCCTGGCCGGCCTCGATGTTCCTGATGACGATTGCCCAGTAATCGGAATCGTACACCACAGACAGCCCGCCGATGGCGATCCTGATTACGATGCCTATCGAAAGCACAGCGAGGAACGGATGCCTGCATCCGACGATGCGCGCCCACGCCCCTTGGCGATCCTCGGACATGGGACGCCTCCGCGTACTTCACGTACGCACCGCCGATGAACACGTAGGCGGACACGCCCGACGAGACCGCGCATTGGATGGTGACGGACGCCCAACCCCTGGACACGTTCCCGCGCTCATGCGACACGATCGTCGAGTCGCACGTCAATCCTGAAGCCACGACCTGTCCGATGTCGTCGAGCTGATTGATATCGAACGGACCCGCGAACACGCACACCTGGCCGGCGCCGAGGGGCACGAAGGCTATCGACGAGTACCCGTCCTCGGAGTATCCGATCGCCAACGCCCCTTCGACCCCGCTGACGTCGACCCCGTTCTGCACGTTGCTGTTCTTCAGACAGAACGCTTCCGCGAACCCGTTCCCGATGCGTTCGGTGGCTATCGTGGACCCGTCGGTGTTGACGCGTCCGTTCCCGATGAACAGGGACCGATTCCCTTCGACCGTATGAAGGCCTTCGGAATCCGTGTAGAAACGACCGATCTCCGAACCGACCCAGTACAGCGTCCCGCCGGCGCCGATCCACTTCAGGAGGATGCAGTCCTCCGTGCCGTCGTACACGGACGACGGGAGGGAATACGACGACACCAGGACGGAACGGCCCGAGGGATCGGACACGGACCCTTGGAGATATTCCAGAAGCGCATCCCCGTCGCAGATCGTCGCCGAAGCGAATGAACGGACCTTCAGGAACGTCGACACCTGTTCGGCGTAGTACTGCTGGGACAGATACGGCGGATCCGATGTACGGCAGGCCTCGCCGTAGTATTTCGAATAGGTGTCGTCGACGTAGATCACCACATCGCGGACGACGGCCCTCGAACCGTTGTCGATGACCACCGCGTCGTAGACGTCACTGCCGGACGACCTAGCGCGGATATCGACGGAACCGTCGTTCCATCCGATGTCCGCATCATAGGAATGGACGTCTTGGAGATACGTCGACACGCCGCCGACCAGCACGATGGCACAGAGCGCCACCGCCATCACAACGACGTAATCGACCTTCCTGCCCACGGCCCCACCGCGTTACGTATCGGGAGACCCTATAAATCAAGGTCGGGACCAAAGTTCGGGGAATGGACGAAATGCCTCCCCGACACGGCGATGAAAAAGGGGGCGTCGCCCCCGTTTGATTCACTGCACTACGGAGCTGCAGTCCGGGATGAACCCGTCCTTCATCATCTGGGCGGTGAGCGCCCTGGACCTGGAGATCATGGCCTCGGCCCTGTCGTGGAGCTCCTGCCTGCTCAGCTTGAGCCTGGCGACGCCCTGCTCCTGAGCCTTCATGGCGACGGCGACGGCCTCCCTCGGGAAGACCTCGGCCTCGGCCATGGTCGGGATGATGTACTCCTCGGTGAGCCCCTTCTCCTCGGCGCAGGCCGCGAGCTCGCGGGCGGCGGCGATGCACATCTCGTCGGTGATGGTCTTGGCCCTCACGTCGAGCACTCCCCTGAAGATGGCGGGGAATCCCATGGAGTTGTTGACCTGGTTGGGGAAGTCGGACCTGCCGGTGGCGAAGACCTTGCATCCCATCTCCTTGGCCTCCCAGGGCCAGATCTCCGGTATGGGGTTGGCGGTGGCGAAGATGACCGGGTCGTCCGCCATGGACTTGACGTACTCCTTGGGGATGGTGCCGGGCCCGGGCTTGGATGCCGCGATGACGATGTCGGCGCCCTCCATGGCCTCCTTCATGCCACCGGTCTTGCCGGCGCCGTTGGTCTTCTCGCAGATCTCCCACTTCTGACGGAATCCGGCCTTGACATCCTCCCTCTCGAGGTTCAGAATGCCCTTGGAGTCGCACATGCACATATTCTTGGGGCTGAACCCGGTGGCGAGCAGCAGCCTGGCGATGGCGATGGACGCCGCTCCGGCTCCGATGACGGTGATCTGCGCGTCCTCGAGCTTCTTGCCGACGAGCTTCATGGCGTTGATGGCTCCGGCGACCTCGACGGTGGCGGTCCCCTGCTGGTCGTCGTGCCAGACGGGGATCTTGCAGTCCCTCCTGAGCTCGTCCAGGATGTCGAAGCACTTGGGGTTCGAGATGTCCTCGAGGTTGATCCCTCCGAAGGACGGTGCCAGGAGCCTCACGGTCTCGATGATCTTGTCGGGGTCCTTGGTGTCCAGGCAGATCGGGACGCAGTCCACTCCGCCCAGGTACTTGAACAGCAT
>CAVJLK010000058.1:0-11464 GCA_963650175.1 Ruminococcus sp. CAG:579
CCCCTGAGTGATGATCGGGTTCCCCTCGAACGACGACGAACCGCCGTTCTCGATGAACCCCATGAAATCCTTCGCGCAGTCCGACAGCCTGTCGAACCTGCGGTTCCCGAGCTGCGCGCGGTACTCCGCGACGAAGATGTCGAACGGGACGGTCGCGATGGAGCTGGCGCCGTAGATCATCACCCCGATGGGCTGGTTCGGCGTGAGCTCGAAGAGCTTGTTCGCCTTGAAGACCTTCCCGTTGGAGAACGCGGCGCTGTCGGCCGCGACCGCGATCCCCCTCTCGTTCATTATCAGGACCTCCGATGTCATGAAATCCGAGCAGTACGGACCCTGATATTAAAATCTTAGCGTCTTTGCAAGTATGACACGATACTCTTCGTTTTGTAGACCGTCCCGGCAATCCTTTAAACGCGCGTGCCCGATGGCCGGGCGATGTTCGGCTACACGGTCCCGTCCTACGGCAGGCTGTCCCCTTCGGACAGCTCGCTCTACCGCAGGTACTACTGCGAGGGGTGCCACCAGCTGAGGGACGGCTTCGGCCTCACAGGGGCGCTGACCGTGAACTACGACATGACGTTCAACACCATCCTCCTCGAGGGGCTGATCGGCGACTGCCTGCATTTCGAAGGAACGAAGAAGAGGATCTGCGTCCTCGACTCCCCGAAGGCGGACTCCGAGCTGATGAGGAGGATGGCCGCGTACACCCTGATCCTGACGAAATGGGAGCTGTACGACGACGAGACCGACCTCCCCTCCGCGAAGACGAAGATGATATCCTTCGCGCTGGGGCGGGCGATCGATAGGGCGGCGGATGCGTATCCGGAGTACGACCGGGCGGTCGGCGAGGGGTTCGCGGCCCTGAGGGATCTGGAGACCGATGGATGTAAAGACGCCCTGCTCATGGGGAGGACCTTCGGCAGGGGGCTGGCGGGTCCGCTGAGGGACATCGCCGGCGATTCGCATTCGGACGACCTGGACGACGTGTTCGTCCAGCTGACCGCTTGCGTCTACCTCATGGATGCGATCGACGATCTCGATCGGGATTTCATGGACGGCACGTACAATCCGCTGCTGCCTGAGACGGGATACGTGAACGCCAGGAGGCTGATCGATTCCGACATCTACAGGATCTCGTCGCTGATGAGCGACGCCGTTGGCTCCCTCCAGGGATCCTACTCCAGGGTGAGGCCGGACATGAAGGGCAACGTGTCCCTGTGCGACAACATCGTGTACCACGGGATCCCGGAATCGGCGAAGAGGGTCATCCTCGGCGATGCGAAGGCCAAGGCGAGCGTCAAGAACATCCTGTCCAACAGGAGGGACAGGACGTCGGAACGATCCCGAAGGGTCGTAGTCGGAGCAGACGTCCAGAGAATCGCGCTTCTCCCCCTTCGGGGAGCATATGCCGGACGACCACGACGAGCAGCTCCCGCAGCAACCGGGACGGTACCTGGGGCACCCCTGGTCGGGACCGACGGATCTGGATTCCGGGATGCACGCCCACGTGTCCCCGGCATGCCTGCAGAGCCTGCACGTGCGGCACTTCCCGTAGCTCTCGTCCATGAGGACGGGAGACGCGCATGCACGATATGGGTTTCGTCGCCATCCCTTTATATCCAACCCGGATTCGAACGCCCATGGCCATTAGAGTGTCGTACATGGGCATCCCGGGCTCCAACTCCGAACAGGCCGCGAAGGAGCTGGCCGGGGCCATGGGATGGGATTCGTACGAGCTGCTCCCGATGGAGGACTCCAGGAACACCGTCGCGGCGCTGGATTCCGGCGATGCGGACTACGGGGTGGTGGCTTCCTCCAACATAACCGCCGGCCCCGTCATCGAGACGGTGGAGACGCTGAAGGGCAGGGACGACATCGAGATCCTCCGCGCCCTCTGGCTCCCGATCCACCACTGCGCGTTCGTTCTGAGGGACGGCGTCGAGGTGAGGCGCGTCGCCTCCCACATACAGGCCCTCCTGCAGACCAAGGACCATCTGAGCCAACTGTTCCCCGATGCCGACCGCGTCGAGGTCTCCGACACCGCCGTGGCGGCGGAGATGCTGTCGGACGGGAGACTCCCCGAGGACACCGCGGTGATCTGCAGGAGGAACGCCGGCGAGATGTTCGGACTGCATCTTCTGCACGAGAACATTGAGGACCGCGAGGGCAACATGACCGAGTTCGAGCTCCTGAGGCTGAGGGCATGATATCCGAGCAGATCGAGGAGGACGCCCGCCGGCTCGACGAGATAACCGCCGAGCTGAACAGGGAGGCCCAGAACCACAAGAGGGAGAGGGACGCCTACCACGAGAGCGCCAGAGTGCTGGCCGACAAACGCGATGCGCTGCAGAGGAAGGCCAGGAGCCTGTCCTCGGAGGCCGCCGTCTACAAGGAGCGCAGGGACGACGCGATCCTCACCGCGAAGGAGTGCCGTGCGAAGCGCGACGAGTGGAACGACAGGGTCGCCAGGATGCGGGCGTCCGGCGGTCTGGGAGACATCGGGGAAGCCAAGACGCAGGCGAACCAATGGCACCAGAAGGCCGAGAAGGCGTCCAACAGCTCGGACGCTGCCCACGAGAAGATGCATCAGCTGTACTCCGAAGCCGACAGGCTCCGCGAAGAGGCGAAGAGATGCCACCAGCAGTACCTCGACTGCAAGAAAGCGGCCGACCTGGAGCACGCGAAGTACATCGAGGCGGTCAGGAAGATCGAGAGGATCAGGGACAACCTGCCCGACCGATCGCACAACTTCTATCTGGAGGCCTCCGAGGACGTCGAGGGCCTCCTCGCCCAATCTCCCGTCGTACGATGCGACGCAGTCCCTGCGGACGAAGACGCGGGCCTGCGGGTTCGCGGTGCGTGCCATGACCGCGTTCGCCAGAACGCAGATGTTCGTCGCCACCCCGCATATCTCGATGGAATCGAACGGACGGAGCTCCTCCAGGAGGCGGGAGCATCCGAAGGTGTCCTTCTCCAGGATCCTGCACTTCCCTTCGCGCACTATGTCGCAGACGCGGCCGTGGAGCCTCCATCCCTCGGTGCCCCTGATGCAATGCTCCACCGGCAGCATCACGCCCTCGCGGGTCCTCAGATAATCTGCACCATGGGAATCCATTGTGACGAACACCGCATCCCCGGTGCCGATGTACTCCTCCATCCTGGCGCACACCGCACCCTCTATCGAAGCGGCGGCCGGGCTCCCCAGCGAGCCGTCCACGAAATCGTTCTGGTAGTCCACCACGACGAGCGCGCGCACGGTATCACGCCTTGGGCACGGCGCCGGTCCTGTCCCGGATGACGCCTCTGACGACACCGAACGGGAGACCCATGGATATGGAGATGTCCACGCACCCCTTCCCGGCGCGGTACAGGTCGATTATCTTCGATTCGATCTCCGCCCCTATCTCGGGCTTCTTGTCCTGCTCCGGTTCGGGCTCCCTGTTCCACGAGCGGGAGTAGCATCCGGGGCATCTCCTCGGCACCTTCCCTCCTTTCGCCGTCCACGAGTTGCCGCAACGCTTGCAGGTGAACGAGTTCAGGGGCTCGTTCCACTTGTAGGAGCCGCAGCTGGGGCATCTGGACGGGTTACCGTCGTGGGAGTTCCACTCGTGCCCGCACCTCCTGCAGGAGACGCGCAGATGCGATTCGTTCCACTTGACGGACCTGCATTTGGGACACCTCTTGGGAAGCTGCTCCTTGCGTGGCATCCACTCGTAGGAGCATCTTACGCACAACAGGCGGCCATCCTGGTGGTATTGAGTGGCCATGAGTTGTTATTCGTATCCGTTACTATATAATACATCGTATCAGCCAGGAGTTGGATGGATGCTCCCGTTCGCCAGCCGATACGGAACGCCAGGAACACCGCGAAGTACACCCTTGCCCACCGGGGCCTGCGGAGGATGGCATAGAATCCGCGGGGGATGGAATAGTGATTCATGAGCGGTGACATGGCGTCAGCCATCTCGTCATCGGTCCATTGGGAGAACATCCTGTGGGCGTCCATGAACCTGCGGTCGAACATGCGGTCGCGGGAGATCCAGCGGGCGTAGCCCTTCGGATCGTTCTTCATCACAGCGTCCGCCGCGTGGCGGCCGGAGAGCATGGCGATCCCGATCCCGCCGTAGCACAGGGGGTTGGCGAGGCATGCGGCGTCCCCGGCGAGGAGGCATCTCCCCCTGACGACCTCGTCCACCACTCCGAACGGGAGGTCGCGGGCGCCCCATGATTCCACATCCATCGTCCTCGGGTCGGACCATCCCTTCGGGAACCCGATAGACACCTTCCCGGGAGCGGACGGGAAGCGCCATCCGTACCCTCCCCCGTATCCGGATCCGACGGTGAACTCCAGGACCGTGCCTCCGTCGCCCTCGGCGACGCAGTTGACCACCTGGATGCGGTCGGCGATCCCTTCCCCGAACACCTCCCGCCTGACGGCGGAATGGGCGCCGTCGGCGCCTATGAGCCACGTCGAACGGATCTCCGTACCGTCCGAAAGCGTCAGGACGTACCCGCCGTCCTCCTCTATGCGGACCACCGTCCCGATGACGAACTCCGCGTCGCACTGCGACCTCATCTCGGCGAGCATCGAAGGACGATCGACTATGACACCGGACACGGGGATGTCCACGCCCCTGCCGTCCGGCAGGGATATGCGGATCGACTCCGCCTCCGCCGATACCTTCGACGGCCTCCACCCGATGCGTTCGAACATCTTTTCGCTGACGGCCTCCCCGCACACCGAATGGTACCTGGGGAACATCGCATCCGACAGCCTCTCTATCACGACGGTCCTCATGCCGGAACCGGACAGGCGCATGGCCGCCGACATGCCGGCGGGACCCGATCCCACCACGGCGACATCGAAACTCATGCCAGGAGCTTCATCTGCCAAGATACCGCCATCCTGATCCTCATCATGACCGACCTGTTGTCGTACTCCTCGCAGGAGTACTCGGTGCTCCTCTCCAGGTCGGCGAGGAACCTCTCCGCCGCCTGGGCGTTGACCCTCGGCGAGTACATCATCGCGTTGGTCTCGAAATTCAATGTGAGGGACCTGTGGTCAAGATTGGCCGAACCCACCGAGCAGCACACCCCGTCCATGAGCATCATCTTCTCGTGGACGAAGCCGTCGTTGTACCTCCACACCCTGACCCCCGATCTCATGAGCTGGTTTGCGCAGGTCAGGTTGTTCCAGTAGAGGAATATGTGGTCCTTCTTGTCCGGAATCAGGATCCTCACGTCCACCCCGGACCTGGCGGCGTTGGCCAGCGCCACCATCATCGAATCGTCCGGTGCGAGGTAGGGGGTGGTGATGTACAGCCTCCTCTTGGCGTTGACGATCATAGACAGGTACTGCATCTGCACCGGGTTGTTGGGCATGGTGTCCGGCCCGCCGGACACGAGCTGCATCCTGTCGTGGCCGTCGTGGGTCACCGCCGACGGATCGATGTACTCGGTTATCGGCCTGAGGGCGTCCCTGCGGGCGCAGTACTGCCAGTCGGCGCAGAACCTGACCGCCATGGGGATTATGCCCGCGCCGACCACCCTGACGGTGGCGTCCCTCCAGTGGCCCAGGGGCCCCTCGCCCCTGTACTCGTCCCCGATGTTGAACCCGCCGCAGTACGCCACCTTCCCGTCGACGATCGCGATCTTCCTGTGGTTGCGGTTGTTCTTCTTGGGGCTGAGCAGGAGGGTGGCGGAGGAATGGAACGTCGCGTAGTGCCCGCCGGCGTTCCTGAATCTGAATATCCCCTCCTTCGGACCCTTCCCTATGCCGAACGCGTCGGTGAGGAGACGGACCTCCACGCCCTCCCTGACCTTCTGGGTCAGGAGCCTCACGAACTCGTTCCCGTCGCGGTCGTTGCGGATGATGTAGTACTCGATGAGAACGGATTCCTTCGCGCCCCGGATGTCGGCCATCAGGTCCCTGAAGAGGGGATCGCCTTCGGTGTAGAGGGAGATGTCGTTGTTCCTCGAGTAGGACCACGCGCCGGCGCTCTGCATGGACCGGGCGAGACGGAACTCGTCCGCGAATCCCGGATGGGACCCGGCGTCCTCCTCCAGCATGCCCTTCTGATACTCCGTCGCCTCCATCAGCTGCGTGTCGGTGACGTTCTTCGGTGTGAACCGGCGGCGGTTGTAGATCGTCGCTCCGAGATAGAGGTACAGGATGAACCCCACCGGGGGCAGGAGCACCATGAGAATCACCCAAGCGACGAACACGCGGGGGTCGCACCTCTCCAGCAGGAGCATGATGCACAATGCGACGATATCCAGGACGACGATGAGCATGACCAGGTCCGAGAACACGTTCGTGAAGGAGAGGACGTCGTCTATGCTCATCTGACCGATGTGAGAGCGGAGGCGTATATAGGCGGTTCGGACGAGGAAGTTCCACCGCTCCGAAACATCCCCTCAAAATCCTTATTTAGGTCGGTTGGAACATCCAACCCATGCGCTGCAGCAACTGCGGAAAGGACAACGAGGAGGGCACGCGCATATGCCCCTGGTGCGGCACCAGGATGGCCCCCTCGTACGCGGTCAAGAGCGGTTCCGGGAAGAAGAGGACCGCCGCGATAGCCGTCCTGCTGGTGGTGGTCCTGGCGGTGGTGGCCGTCATCGCCGTGAACGCGTTGAACGACAAGGATTCCGACTACAGGTCGTCGGGCCCCGACGACGTCATCGTGCCGGGGGATTCGAGCGACACCGACGACACGGACGATTCCGACGATTCGTCGGACACGGAGCCGACGGTCGAAAAGGAGGAGATCACGTGGACGACGGACAACCCGGACCTGTTCACCGTCACCCAGGGGACCAACGCCAACGGCCAGAAGACCGTGACGGTCACCATGGCCGATTCCGAGGCCAGCAAGTACTCCAAATTCACGTGGTACGTCTACAAGGACGGGAGCGGCTACTTCAGCAAGTACCAGAACTCGATCACGAAGACGGATGCCACGGCCACCTGGACCCTGTCCGACGGGACCTACGGGGACTACATCTTCGGGGTGATCTGCGAGAAGTCCTCCGACAGGGGGATGTGGAACCCCTGGAGCAACAAGCAGGAGTACACCCTGACGTTCACCGTGGACGGGACTGTCTCGAAGACCTACTCGTGGAAGTACCTCAACACGGACCTGACGTTCACCGTGTCGTATTCCTACTCGGACTACGACGAGTACGCCGGGACCAACGGCGCCAGCCTTCTCACGAGGGCGGGGAACAACAAAGGGGACTACAGCGTCATTCCGAACTTCATAGTGGTGAACTCCACGGTGACCGAGATCGAGAACAGCCTGGAGAGCCTGTATCTGAAGAACTTCGGGACGAAGGCCTCCGGCCAGGGGTACGCGGAGTTCATCCTGGCGTTCGTGCAGGAGTGCTTCACGTACACCTACGACCAGTACCTGTACGGGCAGTCCGAGTACTACGCGTTCCCGATGGAGACGATCTACAACGGAAGCGGGGACTGCGAGGACACGTCCATCCTGTGCGCGTCACTGTTCGTCGCCGCCGGGTACGATGCCGGAGTGTTCCTGATCCCCGGGCATGCGATCGCCGCGGTGGCGTTGGACGACTACGACGACTCCGAGCACACGGTGACGTCCTCGTACAAGTCCAAGGTGGCGGTGTTCAGCTGCACCAAGGACGGGAAGACCTACTACGGATGCGAGACCACCCTGGAGTCCAACGAGTACGGCGTCGGGTACATCTCGACCGACTACGCGATCAAGAACGGCGTGGTCTACTACCAGAACAAGGCCTACACGGACGGCGGGTACGGACTGTACCTAGCGGGTTCGACGGCCTGAAAACCGAGGGGGTTCCGACCCCCTCTTTCCACTTTTCGCTCATTCCGCGTCGCTGATACGACGCATAATTCCGACACGCTTTCCGACGGAGGGCGGGTCACGACCATATAAGCGGGGCCCGTACGGGGGGACAGCGGGACCGGAAGGGTCCATGGAGAGGACCCGCCCCATGCTGGGACCGGCGCCGCATCAGCGACCCTCCCGCCGGGATCGGAGAGGATTCCGGCGGGTGCGGAGGAATACACGATGAAAACGAAGATAGACGCTGATGTTCCAGCGGAGCTTCCGTCCCGCCCCAACTTCAGGGCGGTGATAGGGGAATTGGCGAAGGGATCGAGGACGTTCGACGAGCTCGTGTCGGCATGCCCCGAGAAGGATTCCGCTGTCGAGGATGTCCGGGCGATGAAGGAGGCGGGGATGATCGTCTCCGAGGACGGGAGGTTCCTGCACACCGAGTTCGTGAGGACGGTCGAGACGATCCTCTTGGAGGGTGGGGATCTGGATTCATATCTGGAATGCCGGCAGGCGCTGGAAGCGGATGCGAAGAGAACTCCGTTGCCGCTGTACGAGATCGCGCTGCTGATGCTTCTGAGGGACGGGCCGATGTCAGTGGATGAGGTGGAGGATGCGTTGGAGTCGTACGGTTACGGGGGGATCGGGATGGGGCAGAATCTCAACGTTATTGCACTGCACGGGTCGTTACGGCATGAGGATGGGGTTCTAACGCTGACAGAACACGGGATGTATGTCGCGGATTCTATGAAAGAAATCGCAGCCCAGATCATGGATGACGGGCTGCGGTAAGAGATTTACAGCCTGCGACTGCGGTCGGACATCGTCCTCAAATGTTCCGCCATGCCCTTGTCCGTGCAATAGACGAAACAGCCCTTCATGCCCCTGGACATCAGCACCCTGTAAGTGTCCTTGATTATCCTGTCGGCCACGGCGCGCCTCTCGTCCTCGTCCTTGTACTTGGATTTCAGACCCTTGAGCGACTGATCAGTCTTCGCCCTCTTCGTATAGTCGGTGACGACCTGTCCGCCCTCGTACCTGATGTCCGGACCCACGATCACGCCCACATAGTCGAACTCCAGACCCTGACAGGTGTGGATGCAACCGGCCTCCTTGACCGACCCGGGATCTATGGCCCAGGTATTCGTATCCCCGAGATTCCAGCTCATCTCGAAACCGTGCTCGGGAATGACGATGTCGTGGATGGAAGGATCGTTCTTGCCGCCGGATATCCAGTTCCAGCAGTATCCCGCGACGATGCGCGACCTGTTGTCCGCCTTGTTCAGACACTCGATCTCGGCCCTCATCTCGCATGGGTCGTCGAATACGCGGAAATCGTACTCGAATCCGTCGTCGTCGAACTCCAGGTTCGCGGTCTCCCTGACCTGCAAAGCGTTGTCGAGCCATTGCATGTAGCCGTCGGACCCGAAGCATCTGAACTGCGAATCCAGCTCGAGCTCCGTGACCTCCGATCCGAACTCGCGGGCGTAGCCCTTTATCCCGTCGACGGTGCCGATGTCCTTGAGCGTGACCCTCTGCTCCTCGTCGATGAAGAACACCGACAGCCTGGAGGCGTTGATGATCTCCTTCACCTGGTTCTCGCCCAGATTGGAGTACAATCCGCTCTTCTCGTTCAATCTGTGCGCCTCATCCACGAGAAGAACGTCATACACGTCGGATCCGGCCTCCGTGAATCCTCCGGACCCTCTGAAGAGCATGTCGATTCTGCTCATCTTCATCGAACCTTTGAGCTTCGCGGCGTAGACGTAACGGGGCGCCTGGTTCTTGGACACGTACACCGCGGACTGCCCGTCGTTCACGATCGAGACCAGGAGGTTCATGGCCACGACGGACTTCCCCGTTCCCGGGCCTCCCTTGATGATGATCGTCCTCTTCTTCCCGCCCTTCGCGACGAGCCTCGATGTGTAGAGGACCTCTTCGAAGACGACCTTCTGCGCATCGATCATGGTGAACTCGCGGTTCCCTTCCATCATCGACGCCACGGCATCCTGGAGCGATTTGGACGGCCTGAGACGGCCGCCGTCTATCAGCGATATCGTCCTCAATCCGTCCCCCTTGCGGACCCTGTCCGAGATGAGGTCCTTGAGACGGCCGCCGTCCTGTTTCGTGAACACCGGCGCCAGACCGGTGTAGTTCGAATACATCGGATCGATCAGCGGGTCGTTCTGTTTGAGAATGTAGTTGTGCAGGTACGCGCAAGGCTGGAGGACTATGTTCCTGTCCTGCACCTCCGCATTGAAGTCCGATATGGCGGTCACGTAGGACCAGACCTGATACGAAGGGTGGGTCATCTCGTGGTCCCCTCCGTTGATGAACGTCCTGACCACCCCGTCCTTCCCCGGGACGGATTCGACCTTCTCCCATTGCTTCAGCTCGATGACCACGGCGGAATTCCTGCCCTCGGCATCGAGACCCGATACGATGAAATCCACCCTCTTGGACGTGTAGGGGATGTTGTACTCCACCGCGATCCCCGCGTCGCACGGGACGCCCGAATTAGAAAGGAGGAGCCCCATCCTCGTGAGAGAGTTACTCCAGGCGCGAATCTCGGAAGGAGGCGTGTGACGTCCGAGCTTCTTCTCGATGATCACCTCCAGCTCCCCTTCGAGGACACCGTTGTCCAAATCGTTCAGGAACGCTTCCTTCGTCTTGCTGTAGATGATCATCAGGATTCTCAAGTTGATTCATAGGTAAAGAAACCTATGATTCAATTTAGCGATTGAGTACATACATGAATATACTCGAATGTATTATAGCAATTATCTCATCGATAACCCGTCCAAATGAAATTTTCAGAGACAATGCAGTACCGTTTCACTTTGTGTTGATGAATTATACATACTCAGACGTTATCGCATACTTCGGAGAGGCCTGATAGGAGGGAATACAAATGGCTCTGGACAGACGCAATATGCTCAATACAGACCACGCCGGACTGTCCGATTCCGACAAGCTCGTACTCCTCATCATGGAGCGCTACAGACCCGTCACGAGGTCGCGCATCCAGACCACGTCGCTGCTGTATCTGGGGATTCACAAGGGATACGTCGGAGTGGGTTTCTTCCGCGGAATCTCCGACGATATAGACGAATCATCCAATAGACTCCATGATAGGGGATTCATCGAATCCGTCAGAGACGGGTACATCCTAACAGAATACGGCGAGCAACTCAGAGGATATGCGACCGAGATGCCCGAGGACCGCGCGATGGCCCTGGATGTGCGGAACATAGTCCGCGCTACAGCCGGCATACCCGACAAGAACCTGGTGGGTCTGACGCACCATTTCTACCCCGACATGGGATTCAACCCCTCGATAGGCGTCTCCGTGGACAGGTTCAACAAGGACACATCGTACGATGGCGTCCCGCTCGACGATTACAGCAGGGATACCTTCGAGAAGAAGCTCCGCGACGGGGCCGAGATCCACACGGGGCGATGAAATGGTCGGAAGATACAGGATCGGGAACGTCTCGACCGTCGAGACCGATTCGTCCATGTTGAGGAACGTGTCCCTGGAGGCCAACGGGCATTCGCTAGACCATTTCTCCAAGTGCACTAACGATTTCCGAGGTTGTTGCACTTATTTCGAGCCGGATTCCGGCCGTTTTCCG
>CAVJLK010000059.1:0-11427 GCA_963650175.1 Ruminococcus sp. CAG:579
AGCGGGCAGGATTCAGCTGCCCTGACCTGTAGCCATACAAACCCGAAGATTTAGGTTGCATCCAATTCGGCGAACCTACAAACCCTATTTAACGATATATAGAAGGTATGAGTTCTTCAGTTTTCGATGCCTGACCTTCGAGTTCCTAACGGTCTGGCTCATTGGAGTTCGGGATAATCATTTTATGTGCGAATTGAGGGATTCGTGCTTCATACAAGTTTAGTCCGCACCAAACAATTGGCAATTCCTTCCTGAATCTTGTATATATGAATGGCCCTCTGCGCCCGTGGCGAATCCTCCGAATCTCCAATTCCGCCGAACCGATTTACGGTATTGCCTGAACGGAGCGCGATGAAAAAACCCGCTCATTCCTGATCCGGCCATAACAATGAATGTTGAATAGAGATGACATAAAAGCTATCATATACTTCCATCATATTTCTTCTATTATGACCATCACTGTCGTATTAACGGACTTGTGCGAAATCGTCGAAACGGAGTTCTGCGACGATTGAGGTCGTCTTTGAACTACTGTATCGTGATCTTTCAGCATCCCAGACCGCACAATCATGTCGAGAATCGCCATGACAGCAGTCATACCAGTAGCTGAGACCGGAGACATGTCAGGAGTGCCAGGGTCTGGAGTTCAATACGTATCCATCACAGCGGATGGCCACTGCTTCGAAATCCCAGTGGATCTGGATTTCTACGACGATATCGAAGCTCTGCTCTTCGACCTGGAACTCGAAGCAAGGTATCAGATATCCGAAACCGACGGAAAGAGCGTCGATACCGGAGAATTCCTCGAGAACCTCAAGGCCGGGTTGCTTCACGGTCAGAGTATCTAACCATGCCAGAACACACCCCCGACTCCGAAGACGCCACGTTCCCGATGTACGCCCTCGGAGACGCCGACAGACTGTTCGATCTATCCGAAGACCATCCCGTGTTCATCACCCGGGAAGGCCGGATCTCCAAAGTACTGATGAACATCGACCTCTACAACAGGATCGAAGGCATCCTCTTCGACTTGGACCTCCAAAAGAAATGCAGACTGGCCAAGACGGACGGCAGGAACGTCGACGCCGTGGAATTCATCGAAGGACTCCTAGAGGATAGCAAACAGGGCAAGTCCATCCGAATCCTCAATCCCGGAAGCCGATAGAAGGGCAACGAAACAGTCAGACATCCCCGTCCCGGCCTCGTACAAGGTCCATAAATACCCCCGTCGGATATGGAACCCCAGAGGCTTATCATGATCAGTAGAGACGTTGTTCTCGGCAACCTCGAGAAGTACAACCTCGAGGAAGCCAAGATCGGGGTCCTGGCATCCCACTCCGCGCTGGACACCTGCGAGGGCGCCGCGACGGAAGGGTTCAGGACCGTCGCCGTCTGCCAGAAGGGCAGGGACGCGGCGTTCTCCAGGTACTTCCGCGCCCAGAGGGATGCCGACGGCAACCTCAGGCGCGGGGTCGTCGACGAGACCATAATGCTGGATAAATTCAACCAGATCCTCCAGCCCGAGGTCCAGAAGGACATCATGTCCAGGAACGCCCTGTTCGTTCCCAACAGGTCCTTCACCTCCTACTGCCCCATCGATTCGGTCGAGGACGACTTCGCCGTCCCGATGGTCGGCAGCAGGAACCTCCTCCGCTCCGAGGAGAGGGGGGAGGAGAGGGACTACTACTGGCTGCTCGAGCAGGCCGGCATGCCCTTCCCCCAGAAGGTCGAGAAGCCCGAGGACATCGACGGGCTCACCATCATCAAGGTCCACCACAAGGTCAAGAAGCTCGAGAGGGGCTTCTTCACCGCCAAGGACTACGACCAGTTCGTTCAGAAGTCCCAGGAGCTCATCGCCCAGGACGTCCTGGAGCCGGATTTCCTGCAGCACGCCAGGATGGAGAAGTACATCATCGGACCCGTGTTCAACCTGGACTTCTTCTACGACCCGCTGGAGGAGAAGGGGGAGAAGGTCGAGCTCCTCGGAATCGACTGGAGGTTCGAGAGCTCCCTGGACGGGTACGTCAGGCTCCCTGCGAAGCAGCAGGTGGAGCTGGAGGAGGACGGCATCATACCCGAATACACCGTCTGTGGCCACAACTCCGCCACCATGAGGGAGTCCCTCCTGGACAAGGCGTTCGATCTGGCGGAAAAGTACGTCGCCGCCACCAAGAAGTTCTACGACCCCGGGATCATCGGGCCGTTCTGCCTCCAGACGTGCATCGACAAGGACCTGCACTTCCACATCTACGACGTGGCCCCGAGGATCGGGGGAGGCACGAACGTGCACATGTCCGTGGGACACCCCTACGGCAACACCCTGTGGAGGGAGCCCATGTCGTCCGGCAGGAGGCTCTCGAGGATGGTCCGCGAAGCGATCGAGCAGGAGCGCGTGGACGAGATCGTCACATGAGGCGGTTGGGATGAACGGGAAGTACATCGCATTGGCGGCCGTCATCGTGCTCGCGATCGCCGTCGTCCCCCTGGGGGACTCCGACGGCCTGGCGAGCATCGAGAGGCCGGACGGCACCCTGAAGTTCGACAACATGAGCGGAGGGGACCTGAAATTCACCATCAGGAACACCGGCGCCGGGGCCACTTCGTTCGACATGGACGTGACGGTCACCGAGAACGGCAAGGAGGTCGCATCCCTGAAGGGATACAACGTCGGCGTCGGGAACATCGAGATCACCGTCGGCATGGGCGACTTCAAGTCCGTGGGGACCCACCACCTTGTGGTCGCATGCTCCCCGTCGAGCATGTTCGAAGGGAACACCTACACCTTCTCCGTGGACGTGGAGGTCACCAAGAACCTGCTGTCCGATTGGATCACCTACGTGGTCATCCTCATCGTGATCATCGTGATCGCGGTGTTCGCCTACCTGAAGATCCGCGACTCTCCGAAGAAGAAGACCGAGATGACCTTCGAGCAGCTCGAGGCCGAGAGGAAGGCGGAGATGAGCGCCAAGGGCGAGAAGAAGAAGTCCAAGGAGCCGGCGCCCACCACCGAGAGGCAGAGGTACCTGGCGAACAAGAAGAAGAAGGAGTGAACCAAACGACCGGGCCCGTCGGGTCCGGTCTTACATTTTTCCGGTCCAACGGACCATCCTGATGCGGTTGGTGTGCTCGAAGTGCACCGTGCCGCAGCCGAACATGTCCTCGACGATGCCGGTCACATCGCCTTCCACGCGGGCGAGGGACGCGGCCCTCTGCATCTCGACGATGTCATCCACATCGATGTCGGCGACCACCCTGGTCTCGAAGTACTCCACGGTGGGATCCCGACCGAGGTTGACGAGCCGATCCCTGACGGTCTCCGGAGCCCTGTCCGGGATGTCTCCCTCCTTCCCGAGGGCGTTCCAGATCATCCTGGGGATGTCGTCCCCGTGGTTCTCCGCCCATTGGATGACCGCCCTCTCCGGAGCGCACGCCTCCATCCGTTCCAGGGATTCCCGGGAATCGGATCCGGGGCACAGGGTCGAGATGCAGCAGTCGAACCTCCCATCGGGGACGTAGGAGTTCCAATCGCACAGGATGCATTGGCCCCCGCACACGGACCCCAGGCGCTCCATCATCCCCTCCGAGGAGTCCAGGCACGTCAGGGAACCCACTGCGGGTTCCAGAAGGACGGAGTACGTCCCCGGTCCGGAGCCGACCTCCAGCACGGACGATTCCGAACCGATGGCTCCGATCTCCAGGAGACGGTCCACGATGCGTTAGGGGATGTCCCCCTGCTCCATCGCCGAATACCGCCCCGCGAAGCCGTCCCAGAACCTTCCGTCCATGCGGACGTCATCGCGTGGTAGCGCATAAAACCCCGGGCCGGAGCCCGGGTAAGGATCGTTTCAGGCCGGAGGGTGAGCCTCGGCGTAGGTGATCATCCACTTGCCGTCCTTGTGGACGTCGTAGTTCTTGATGTACGGGTAGAACAGCTTGACCTGCTCGTCGAGCACGTCGTACCCGTAGTCCTCCCCGAACACCTCTGGATAGATGTACGCGGCGATGAACGCCACTCTGGCTATGTCGGCCATGTCCTTGTTGACCACCGCGTAGTGCCCCTCCTTGTAGGCGTCGAATCCGGTGAAGTACTTGCCGTAGTAGTCGTAGGTCGCGGTGGCATCGTCCGTGTCGGACCAGTCCATGCCCATCCCTCTGAACTCGATGATGTAGTCCCCCTGGTACTTGGGGACCAGCGCCCACTCGTTGTTGTCCTTGAGCTTCTTGGTGTTGTCCGTGAAGTCCGAGAGGTTCGTCAGACCCGCGTCCTCGATGTTCTCCGTCAGATAGTACCCGGTGCCGCACATGCTGTACGTGTACGCCGCGAATCCCGTCTTCTTGTCGGAGATGGATGCGACCTTCTTCGAGATCGCGTTGGCGTACTTGTCGTAGAAGTCGACGATCTTGTGGGACTTCTCGATGGCGTCTGTGAGGAGACCGACGAGCAGATAGGCCTGCACGGTCTTGTCCATGGCTTCGGCGTTGATTCTCACGACCGGTATCCCCGTACCGGCGAGGGCGGTCTCGATGCTGTCGTAGGTGTCGGAATACATCGTGATGACGGCATCCACCTGTCCGACCTTCGAAAGCAGCTCCGTGTCGATCGTATAGGCCTTGGCGCTGACCTCGTAGAGGTCCCTCGTCGGTGCGTTCAGTATGGGATCCAGACTGCTGGCCTTGCCGGTCTTCCCGACGGCCTTGCCGGAGACCTCCAGCGCATTGATGACCGGGTGGATCATCGACCCGCCTATGATGAAGCGCTCGACGGGGAACCCGACGGTGCATTCCTTGTCCCTCCCGTCGATGTAGCTGATTTCGCAGGACTGGCGGTTGATGATCTTCTTGACCAGGGCGATGTCCTTGTCGTCGACTGTGCCGTTCCTGTCGGCGTCGGCGAAGGGATACTCCGTCTTCCAGTCGAGCTTCTTGTCGATGATCTTCTGGATGAGGTCCACGTCCTTCGAATCGATGCTCTCGTCCGCGTTGGCGTTGCCGTACACCTGGAGGAGACCCATCGTGGGGGTGTCCCCGCTCTTGGAATCCTTGTTCCCGAGAAGGGCGTAGGCGCCGACGGCGGCGACCACGATTATGACGACCGCCGCTACGGCGATCCATTTGGATGGTATGTCCATGACAAGTTAAATTTGTGATGACAATATATAATTTGTGAATACAGCATAAATCCTCGGACCTGAGCTGAAGAATGGTCCCGGGCCTGGGCCCGGGTAAAGGTCCGCCGAAGGAATCCGACGGAGTTGATCTTCAGGCCGACGGGTGTGCGTCGGCGTAGGTGATGACCCACTTGCCGTCCTTGTGGACGTCGAAATTCTCGATGTACGGGTAGAACAGCTCCAGCTGCTCCTCGAGGACCTCGTATCCGTAGTCCTCCCCGAAAACTTCGGGGTAGACATACGCAGCGATGAACGCGACCCTGACTATGTCGGACAGATCCTTGTTGATCGCCACGTAGTTGCCCTCCTTGTAGGCGTCGAACGCGGTGAAGTACTTCCCGTAGTAGTCGTAGGTCTTGGCCGCATCGTCTTCATCGGTCCATTCCATGCCCCAGCTCGTGAACTCGAAGATGTAATCCCCCTGATACTTGTCCACGAGGGCCCATTCGTTGTTGTCCTTGATCGGCTCCGTATCCTTTTCGAAATCCGAGAGGTTCGTGACCCCTGCACTGACCATGTTCTGGGTCGGGTAGTAGTTAACCCCGCAGATGCTGTACGAATAAGCCGCGAGTCCGGTCTTCTTCTCGGAGATGGAGGAGACCTTCTTCGAGATCTCGTTGAGGTACTTGTCGTAGAAGTCGACGATCTTGTGGGACTTCTCGATGGTGTCCGTCAGAAGCCCGATGAGCAGGTAGGCCTGGACGGTCTTGTCCATGGCCTCGGAGTTGATTCTCACGCACGGTATCCCCGTCCCGTCGAGGGTCTTCTCGACGTTGTCATAGGTGCTCGCGTAGAGGGTGAAGACCGCGTCGACCTGTCCGACGTTCGAGAGAAGCTCGAGATCGATGGTATAGGCCTTCTCGCCTATCTGGGGCAGGTCCAGGGTCGGCGCGTTCAGGATGGGGTCCAGACTGCTGGCCTTCCCGGATTTGCCGACGGCTTTGTCCGCAGCGCCCAGGGCGTTTATGACGGGATGGACCATGGAACCGACGATGACGAAGCGCTCGACGGGGAACGCGATGGAGCGCTCCCTGTCCAATCCGTCGATGTAGCTGATCTCGCAGGACTCGCGGTTGATGATCTTCTTGACGAGGGCGATGTCGTCCGCGTCGACCTTCCCGTTCCTGTCGGCGTCGGCGAAGGGGTACAGGGTCTTCCAGTCTATGTCGTTGGAAGTGTCGGAATCGCTGTTCTTGTCGATGATCTTCTGGATGAGGTCCAGATCCTCGGAATCTATGCTCTCGTCCGCATTGGCGTTGCCGTACACCTGGAGGAGACCGATCGTGGAGGTATCCTCTTTCCCGGAATCCTTGTTCCCGAGAAGAGCGTAGGCGCCGACCGCGGCGACCACGATGATGACGACCGCCGCAACGGCGATCCACTTGGATGATGCATCCATGCCATAGTCCAGTCGGTGCCCGTCATATAAACCCTATGAGCCAGACCGTTGGATTAACAACGCCGATCGTCCGGATCGGCGCACGCAGACCGCATCGTCCGACCTGAGCGACTGGTCGAACGCCGGGTCCCTGACTATCACGTGCGGGCGCCCCTCGTCGGTGACGACCTTGGACTCCACCCCGTACACCTCGCGGATGTTGTCCTCGGTGATGACCTCCTCCGGCGTCCCGATGCGGAAGATCCCCTTGTCGTAGAGCATGATGATGTGGTCGGAGTACTTCGCGGCGATGTTCAGGTCGTGGGAGATCATGATCACGGTCATGTCGTCGGAGACGGACCTCTCCTTCAGGATGCGGGTGACCTCCATCTGGTGCCTTATGTCGAGATTGGACGTGGGCTCGTCCAGCAGCAGGATCCTCGGCTCCTGCGCCAGACCCCTGGCCAGGACCACCTTCTGATGCTGTCCGGCGGACAACTGATCGAACGGGCGCATCGCCAGGTCGTCTATCCCCAATGCCTGCAGGATCCCGTACGCCTTCTTCACGTCCTCGTCCGTGATCTTCCTCCCGGACTTCGGGTGCCTCCCCATGAGAACGGTGTCCATCACGGTCATCGGGAACACGTCGCTGGTCGCGTGCGGAACGAACCCCATCTTCTTCGCCAGGTCCTTGATGCTTATCTGGGTGACATCGTCCGGTCCGATGAACACCTTCCCCTCGGTGGGTTCCAGGATCTTGTTCATGCAGTAGATCAGGGTCGATTTCCCCACGCCGTTCGGTCCGATGATGGACACCAGCTGGGACCCGCCGACCTTCAGCTCGACGCCGTCGAGGATCAGCCTGTCCTCGGTGTAGCCGAAGCGCAGGCCTTCGATCCGTATCTCGCAATCTTCCATGTAAATTGTGGATACAATTTGTTTATTAATAGATTGGTCATATCGTCCAACGTGGAATACGAGATAGCGGACGGCGAGGTCCGCCTCATCGAGGAGTACAACGCTTCCCTCGCCAGGAAGCTGCTGTTCATCGCGGGTCTGGCCGTCATCCTGGTCGTGATGGTCTGCGTGGCCTGCGCCTTCGGCGGGAGGGAGATCCCCGTGGCCTCCATCCCCGGATTGATATGGGACCATCTGAACGGCGCGACCTACGAGAGGATGTCCGACCTGTGGTGGGACGACTACGTCGTCTGCGAGGTCAGGCTTCCGAGGATACTGGTGGCCTGCATCGCGGGAGCATCGCTCTCCGTCTGCGGTGTCGCGGTTCAGAGCCTGATGAACAACCCCCTGGCGTCCCCGTACACCATGGGGATATCGTCCGGAGCCGGGTTCGGGGCGACCCTCGCCATCGTGCTCGGGTTCTCCCTCGGGTCGTCCGTGGGAGTGTACGGAGTAACGTTCAACGCGTTCGTCTTCGGCATGATGCCCGTGGTGGTCGTGCTGATGCTGTCCCGCCTGGTGGAGATGTCCCCGGTGACGCTGATCCTCGTCGGAGTGGCGATATCCCAGTTCTTCGGATCCCTGTCCACCCTAGTCTTCCTGGGGGCGGACGAGGGCTCCCTGCAGGCGGCGTACCTGTGGGAGATCGGGAGCCTGGAGAACATCAAATGGGAGGCGGTCCCGCTGATGGGGACCTTCCTGATCATAGGGAGCATCGCGCTGTACCTCGTGTCCTGGAAGTTCAACGTGCTCACCCTCGGGGAGCGCACGGCGAAGACCATGGGGGTCGACGCCAACAAGTTCAGGATCATCACGCTGACCCTGCTGGCTCTGATGACGATGTCCGTCGTGTGCTACGTCGGGATAATAGGATTCGTGGGGCTGATCGCCCCGCACATGGTCAGGGCGGTCATCGGGAGCGACAACCGCTACGTCATGCCCGCCTCGCTCATCGCCGGGGCGCTGATCGTGCTCCTGGCGGACACCGCCGCGAGGGTGCTCGTCAGCGATGCGGTGCCGGTGGGTTCCATCATGGGCCTGTTCGGTGCGCCGGTGTTCCTGTATCTGATATTCAAGAGGAACAGCCAGTTCAAGGGGGCGTGGCGATGTCGTTCATGGACAGAGTCATCGGCCGCTTCGACGGCGAGGACGGCATGCTGACCTACTTCCGCTACGCCTCGTTCAAACGCAGATTCATCCTGATCACCGCGCTCCTTGCGGCGGTCATGTTCGTGATCTCCCTGGGAGTGGGGAAGTACGGCATAGGGGTCGTCGAGGGACTGAGGATAATCTGGGACTGCCTCACCGGAGGGTACGACAACTCGATCGAGCAGATCGTCGTCTACGACCAGAGGCTGCCCCGCGGGTTGGTGGCGGTCATAGTGGGGGCGGCCCTCGCCGTGGCCGGCGGCGTGATGCAGAGCATGCTGCAGAACCCCCTGGCGGACCCGTACACCACCGGAGTGTCCTCCGGAGCGGCCTTCGGCGCCGCGATATTCGTCGTCCTGGGTATATCCGTGGTCCCCATATCGGGGACCACCGGGCTGATCTCCAACGCCTTCGTCATGTCCCTGGTGCCGGTGGCGGTCATCCTGTTCCTGTCGGTGTTCAAGAGGATCACCGCCACGACGATGATCCTGGTCGGGATCGGCGTGATGTACCTGTTCAGCGCCTGCACCCAGATGCTGAAGATGATCGCCACCCCCCAGCAGATGCAGCAGCTGTACCTGTGGGAGCTGGGGTCCCTGAGCGAGGTGGGGCTCCACGAGGTGGGGATCGTCCTGGCGGTGTGCCTGATCTGCTGCCTCCTCCTGTACCGCTTCAGGGTGGACCTGAACATGCTGTCCGTGGGGGACAAGCCCGCGGTGAGCATGGGGACCGACCCCTGGAGGACCAGGGTGGTCTGCCTGCTGATCGTGAGCTTCATGACCTCCGTGGTGGTCAGCTACACGGGAGTGATAGGGTTCGTGGGACTGGTGGCGCCGCAGATGGTCAGGATATTCCTGGGATCGGACAACCGCTACCTGATCCCCGCGTCCGCGGCGTTCGGGGGGTTCTTCCTGATCGCCTGCGACTGCATCGGGAGGGTGGTCGGATCCACCGGGGTGCCCGTCGGGGTCATCACGGCGATAATCGGGAGCCCGCTGTTCCTGTACCTGCTGGTCAAGAGGTCCAAGAGGAGGACCGTTTAAGTCCGCGACGTCATCCGCCGGCCATGCAATCCAAGAACATCCGCACGACCGCGGTCACCGCGGTTGTCGTACTGATCGTCCTGCTGTTCTCGTGGCAGGCCTACGGACAGGAGGAACCCGACATGACGGGGGAGTGGACGGTCGCGTCGTCCGTCTCCTCCGAGGGCGTCCCCGACGGGCGGCTGCCCGTCGGGACGATTGTCGAGATAACGGAGGAGGACGGGATCCTCTCCGCTTCCTTCGGGGAGCGGTTCATACGGATATCCGAACGTGAAGCGGTCAGCGCCGACGGGCCGTTCACCCAACTCTATCTGAGCGGGAATGCGCTCCATCTGTTCGAGCTGTCCTACGACCGCGCGGTGGACACCGTGCTCACCAGGGACGGGTCCGAGCCGGACGAGGACGTTCCGGATATGACGGGGAGCATCGCCGACCTGACCGTCCGTGCGAACCTCTATCCGGAATCCGCGGAGATGGATGTGGAGATCGACGTCACCGCTCAGCACGGCAGGATCGTGAAGGTCGTCAAGGGTTCGGGGGCCGAGGGGTGCGGGTTCGTCAAGGGTTCCGGCGAAAGGACCGTGGTCCAATGCACGTTCCGCGACTACAGCGGGGCCTGCGTCGTGAACGACGGCGACTACGTCGGGGTGTCCGGAGGGTCCGTGAGGTTCGGGTCGATGTACGCGTTCGTCGGGGATTCGGACGACAGGATATCAGAGGACGTCCTCGGAGTGACCGGGGACGTCGAGATAGGGACGATCGACATCGACGAGAGGGAGACGGAGGAGCTCCAGTACGACGAGGGATTCCTGACGTGGAACGGGACCGTGATCTCGGTCTACGCCTGGTCGGTGTGCGGCGACGGGTACTTCGGATCGTACTCGTCGGTCGCGCTGGTCCCGTACGACGGGATGCTCGCGATCACGGGGATCTACTGAAACGACGCTCATATCGGATCGAGGAGACGTCGGATTCCGATTCCGGGAAGCACAGGAACCTCCTCCTTCTGGCCCTGATCGCCATCATCATCACGGAGATCGCCACCCTGACGGGATCCAAGCGGGAATCAAACGCTGCATCCCCATCCGGAGGGGGCGTCGACGCCCCCCTCCGGGTCGGAGGAACCTGACCGCGCAGGATTTCTGCCTGAACGCGACTGCGAGCGGGATCACGTTCGGGAGTTGGTATTGGTCGGCGTAGTTCCTGTCGACGATCTGGCCGATGCCCTTGTCAAGCGCGATAGAGAGGTCTGTGTCATCCTCCGGATCGAGGACCTTGAACTCAAGCAGAATCGGCGGGTTCTTCGGATGCTCCTTGACGAGCATGTCGATGAATCCTGTCCCCGAAGGGTACTCAGCGATGGATTTGTAGCCGTTCAGCTCGAACAGCTGCCTCATCCACATCCTGTATCTGTTCTCCTTCCATCCGTCGATGGTTGCTCCGCCGCTCATCAGCCTCTCCAGATCCTGCTTCACGAGACCCGCATCCCTTTGGACGATGTGCTTGATGAGGTCGATGATATCCGGTATGCTGAGGCAGTAAGCCAGCTTCATGAGGTCGTTGTAGGCCTCGCGGACCTCCTCGTTGGGGACCCTGACCCTCACTTTCCCGCCGGTCTGGTCGGCGGTGAGGTATCCGTGAGACAGCAGCAGTGGCGCCACGTCGTTCTCGGTGAAGCGGTTCCCGTTCCAGACGATGCTGTCCGGCCTGATCCTGTCGAATTCCGGGATGT
>CAVJLK010000060.1:0-11318 GCA_963650175.1 Ruminococcus sp. CAG:579
CCGATCTCCTTCCTTCCGACGCGGCTGGAGTTGGCGACCTCGTCGAGCGTCCTCGGGACGCCGCATTGCCTGCACGCCGCGTACAGCGAAGCGGCGACGACGCCCTCGATGGACCTCCCTCTGATCAGATTCTTGTTGACGGCCTTCCTGTAGATCATGGCGGCCGTCTCCCTCACGTTCCTGGGCAGTCCCATCGCGGAGGCCATCCTGTCCAGTTCGGACAGCGCGAACGCCAGGTTCCTCTCGGTGGCGTTGGATACACGGATCCTCCTCTGCCACTTCCTGAGCCTGTACAGCTGGGCGCGGTTCCTCGTGGGGATGCTCTTCCCGTAGCTGTCCTTGTTCTTCCACGAGATCTCGGTCGAGAGACCCTTGTCGTGGATGGTGTAGGTCATCGGAGCTCCGGTGCGGGCGCGCTTCTCGCCCTGCTCCACATCGAAGGCCCTCCATTCGGGACCCTGATCGATGAATTGATCGTCGAGGACCAGACCGCAGTCCTCGCAGAGAAGCTCTCCGCGCTCGTAGTCGCGGACCAGGTGGTGACTGCCGCACTCGGGGCAGACTTCGATTTCTTCTGTTCCTTCTCTTGTCTTTGGCATCGCGCTTTCTCCCCTTGAAGAACGTCATGCCGCCCTTGTCTGCCACGGCGCCCTGGAACGGGTTCACGGACGCGTACGGGCTGTCCACCGGCCCGAAGATGCGTCCCACCGTCCCGAGTCTCTCGCCGTCGCAGAACACCGCATCGCCTATGTCTGGAAGGTTGGTGCAACGGACGATGATCCTACCATCGCAGGTTATCTCCTCAACGGCTCCGAGAACTTCCATACCACACACTCAGCGTTGTTCGGACAAAAACGATTCGACCACTTCAACATCTAATCAGTATTTAATAATTTGGAGTTTCTTCATATAGTTTAAGCAAAAATCCGTTCAAGCATCGTTAAAAACGTTGCTGGAAACATACTGTTCCTGGATATATCATCCAACATGCGTGTCCGGTCGGCCTTTCGAATGGGCATCCAGCAGTCCGTGGCGAATCGGTCGCCCTGGTCATAGCGACTCGGTCGCAAGATGCACGGACATCGATATTCCAGGCAATCCGCGTCGGAAGCCTGGGTGTGTGGCGCTTCCCTATTACCTTATATAGTGAAGATTCTGTTGCGGTAGCCGTAGCACCCCTGGGAGAAGGGGTCAATAATCAATCGGAGGCACAAAATGGATCTAATGTCCTTTCTGACCCTTGTGGTCTTCGCGTTCGCCCTGGTCATGCTGGTGGCGGGCATCTTCTCCGCCTACTTCGGCTCTGGAAAGAGCAGGGCGGCCGGAGCGGCGATGGCCATCATCGGACTCGTTCTGGGCATCGTCTGGGCCTACCTCGTCGCTGACAGCGGGATCTCCCCCTTCACCGAGGTCGACGCCTGGGACGTCGTCTACAACGCGATCATCGACCTTCTCGGGATCGTCATCGGCGCTCTGATCGCCGTCGGCATCTTCCTGGTCGTCGTTCTCAAGAGCTGATCGCCCGGCAATGCCGGACAAACCATTTCACCAAACTCCAATTTCTCTCCCGCGCCTTCCCCGCCCATCCGAGAGCTTAATAATCGTCGATGGACTGGCGGAGCACGATGTCAAAGGTCTCCATTATTCTCGGGAGCAAGAGCGACCTTCCGGTCGCCGAGAAGGCCACGGGCATCCTGAAGAAGCTGGGCGTCGCGTACGACATCGCGGTCGCATCGGCGCACAGGACGCCTGCCAGGGTCGAGGAGCTGGTGAAGTCCAGCGATGCGGACGCGTTCATCGCCATAGCGGGATTGTCCGCCGCGCTCCCCGGGGTCGTGGCATCCTTCACGATCAAGCCCGTGATCGGCGTGCCGGTGAGCGGCGCGCTGAACCTGGATGCCATCCTGTCCATAGTCCAGATGCCCCCCGGCATACCGGTGGCGTGCGTCGGATTGGACCGTGGGGACAACGCCGCGATTCTCGCATGCGAGATCATCGCGAACAGCGATCCGACGGTGGCCGATGCGCTCCGCTCCTACAGGAAGGAGCAGGCAGACAAGGTGGTCGCGGATTCGGAAAAGGTGGTTCAGGATGCTGGGTGCTGACGAATTCATCACGGATACGATAGAGGATCTGAAACAGAGGATCCCCGGGAAGGCCATCATCGCCTGCTCCGGAGGAGTGGACAGCATGGTCGCCGCCACGCTCGCCAGCAAGGCGATCGGCGACAGGCTCCTGGCGGTCTATGTGGACAACGGCCTCATGAGGAAGGGCGAGACCGTCGAGGTCGAGGGGATGCTCAAGGACATGGGCATCAACTACAGGATCGCCGATGCCGGACCGGAGTTCTTCGAGGCCCTCAAGGGCGTCTCCGACCCCGAGAGGAAGAGGAAGATCATCGGCGAGAAGTTCATCAGGGTCTTCGAGAGGGAGGCCAAGAACTTCGGAGCGGAGTACCTGGTCCAGGGCACCATCGCCCCCGATTGGATCGAGAGCGGCGACGGCGTCAGGGACACGATCAAGTCCCATCACAACGTCGGAGGGCTCCCCAAGGACCTGGGCATGACCCTCGTCGAGCCCCTCAGGGACCTCTACAAGGACGAGGTCAGGGACGTGGCCAGGAAACTGGGCGTCAAGGCGTCCGAGAGGCAGCCGTTCCCCGGACCCGCACTGGCAGTCAGGTGCCTGGGGGAGGTGGATCCCGAAGGGATCGCCATCGTCAGGGAGGCCTGCTTCATCGTCGAGGACGAGATAAGGAAGGCCGCTTCCGAAGGGAGGATGGAGCTGCCCTGGCAGTACTTCGCCGTGCTCCTTCCGTCCAAATCGGTCGGCGTCCAGGGGGACCGCAGGGCCTACGGCAGGACGATCGCCATCCGCGCGGTCGCATCCGTCGATGGGATGACCGCCACCTGCTCCCGCATACCCCTCGAGGTGCTTGAGACGATGTCCAAGCGCATCACCAACACCATGAAGGACTCGGTGAACCGCGTCGTCTACGACATCACCGACAAGCCACCTGCGACCATCGAGTGGGAGTGATCCCGCAAACCGGGGGAGGGGAATCCTCCCCCTTCGTTTTTTCAATCGCATCCGTTGATGCAGCGGCATATGGCGCCGACGTCCGCCTTGGCGGAGAATTCGAAGGTGAACTGCCCGAGCCCGCTGACCCAGACCGTGAGCGAGCTGTCGATGTCGATCACGGCGGGGGTGTCCACCGCGAAGGCGGAGACCTTGGAGTACGGGACCGTGGTGATCGTCTTCTGCTTCCCTGTGATCCCCTGGATATTGATGGCGATCAGCCTCTTCTCGGTGAACACGACGCCGTCGCGTCCGGCCTTGAACGTCTCCAGGATGCTCTCGGATTGGGGGATGATGCCCTTCACGATGTCGGAGAACTCCTCGTTCTCCACCTTCTTCAGCTTCAGGAACTTCTTGTTCTCGAATTCGATGACCATGCCCGTCGCATGGGGTATCGCCGATTTACCGTTTCACTTCGGCGGGTCCGCATCCAAAATATACGCCTCCGCCGTTCAGCACGCATGAAAGTCTATGTCGTCGACAACGGAGGCCAGTGGACCCACCGCGAGTGGCGCGTCCTGAGGTATCTCAAGGTCGATACGAAGATCGTCCCCAACACCACGCCCTTCGAGGAGATCAAGGACGTCGACGGCCTCATCCTGTCCGGCGGGGCTCCCAACGTGGCCTGCGACACGTCCCGCATGGGCAACAACGGCGAGTATCTCGACAAGGCGGATTTCCCCGTATTCGGGATCTGCGCCGGGATGCAGTTCATCTGCGAGCACTTCGGCGGGCAGCTCGGACCCGGGACGGTCCCGGAGTTCGGTGGCGTCCAACTCGATGTGAAATCCCATGACGACCTGTTCAAGGGCCTCCCGGATTCCTTCCAGGTATGGGCGTCCCACAACGACGAGGTCAAGGTCGTTCCGGAGAACTTCGAGGTCACCGCGTCGTCGGTGTCCTGCCCTCACGAAGCCGTCAGGTGCAAGGACAGGCCGATCTACGCCGTCCAGTTCCACCCGGAGGTGGAGAACACCGAGCACGGCCCGGAGATATTCCAGAACTTCCTGGACATCGTCGCCGAACAGCGCCGCTGAGCGGAGGCCCTCGGACCTCCGTCGGAGGATCGGGCAGGGCGGGGGGTTCGGGCCTCTCGTAGAACGAATCCAGGAACGCCGCGCCGAATATCGGGTAGTGCTCCACCCCGTCCCCGTCCACGCGGATGTTCCCGTTCTCGAATTTGATGAACCTCTTCACCGGGTATATCGTGTAGCGCGGGTCCGTGCGCAGTTTGTTCAGCGATCCGGATCTCCGGTTCTTGCCGGATTTCACCTCGATGGCGGCCAGCTCGCCCCCGAGGTCCACGATGAAATCGATCTCGATGCGGTCGCGTTTCCCGGGTTCGTCGTCCGATACCGGTCTGTTCCTCTCGAAGTAGTTCAGCCGGAACCCGCATTTCTCGATCATGTTGGCCACGGCGTTCTCCAGGATGGCGCCGGCGTTGACCTCGGTGTCGCCGCGGAGTATCCGCAGGCGCAGCCCGTCGTTCGGCATCGACCCCTGGAACGCGCTGATCAGGATGCCCGTGTCGTAGTGGTACATCTTCAGCGAATCGTTGTGTTTCAGGGGAATCACGGGTTCGGTGATGTTGCGGCAGAGGCTCGCCATCCCCGCCCCTTCGATCCAATCGATAGGGTTCCCGTATTCCCTTTGGCCGGGATTCTCCATGCCGCCGTCCACGGTCCTTTCGGCCGTCGTGTACATGAACTTCCTGTTGTCCTTCCCGAGCTGATCGGGGATCGAGTCGATGCAGGCCTTGACCCTCACGCGGATTGACCTGGGTGCGAAACGTGTCACGTCGAACGCGTAATCGTTGCGGATGCGTTCGCATTCATCGTCCACTCCCTTCCAATCCACGTGCTCGGCGAGCGTCTTCTTGATGATCTCCGGCATTCCTCCGATTCCCAGGTACCTCACGAAGTATCTGTTCAGGGTGTCGAGGGTCGTTTCGCTGAACGGGGTCCTCGATGCGAAGTGTTCGCGGATCCCGGCGGTGACATCCTCGGATACGCCGAGCGCCCACAGGTATTCCTCGAAATCCAGGGCATACATCCTTTTGACGCTCCTGTAGCCCATGGGCGACACGTGTTCGTTGTTCGTCAGGATGGACTGGACGGGATCCCACGTCTCCTCCGTCTTTTCCGATCCGTCGCCCGGTCTGAGTCCTTCGACCGTCAGGAGCGAGCCGGATGCGATGACGTCGCACCGTCCGTCGGACACCAGGGATTTGAGTGCGAACACCGCGTTGGGGCACAGCTGGATCTCATCCAGGAACAGGACGGAGTCCCCTTTCGTCGGATCGAACTCGGGGTATCTCAGGTTCAGCTCCCCGTACACCGTTCCGGCGTCGATGTCTTTCTCGAAGATCTCTTTGAGGGTCCTGTCCCTGCTGAAGTCGAGGTGCAGGTATTGCGCGTAGTTCGTCCTCACGAACTCCTCGATGACGTACGTCTTCCCGATCTGCCTGCTGCCGGTGATGATGAGCCCCTTGCGGTCCGGGTCCTGTTTCCATCCGATGAGTTCGGCCATCATCTTCCGCTTCATGATTCTGTATGGGTGACTGTTTATTACTATTTTTTGTGGAGTAAAAAATAGGGTTTTCACTAGTTTATAGCATACAAAAACTAGTGAATTCACTAGTTTTTATAATGTTATAATGCAATGATATATCGGGCAGTGATATGCGGACCGCAGTCCGGGAGAACTGGTATGTCCGGTCGGACGGAATCGTCCGACCGGATGAGAATTTCAGAAGGTCACTTCTGCTGGCTCAGGACCTCGAGCTGGCTGATGACGTTCCAGATGATGGTCCTGCCGTGCAGGGGGATGTTGGGGTCGTTCGCCAGGTCGTCGAGGATGACGATCGCGCCGGTGGCGCGGACATCCATGGCCTCCTTCGTGTCGAGGAGACGGGCCTTGGCATCGGTGGCGCCCTTTCTGATGTTTCTGGGGATGGAGGTGTCCTCGGCGAGCATGTCGAGGACGTCCGTGACTTGTTTGATCTTGTCTGCTGCCATGTCGATCACTCCGATCAGAGGGTTTCGAACTCTTCCTGCAGGTCCTGCATGAGCTGCTCCAGAACCTCTTCGAAACTGGAAGACCTGTATTCCCTGACTCCGCCGAGGTCGCTCTGGATCTTGATCACGAAATCATTGTTGTCCCTGACGATTTCGACGTTACAAAGTTCTTCTTCTATGCTAAGGCCCCCTAGGGTATATACCGACCGTACAGGCAACTTATATAAAAAAGTTCGACGAGCGATTTTCCGGGTCCAATCGACGGTCCCGGAATGGTCCGGAGGTCATCTCCTCGGCCTGTGCCAGTGTATCGGTCCGTCGGTTTTTGGGTCTGACGAAAGGTATATAATAAGGGCATTAATAGAGGGCATCCTTGACTTGTTACCCTCCAGTGGTAACGAGGACGGCCCGCGATGCGGGGGAGAACGATACAATGGCAGACGAAGAGTCCATGGCATACGACCTCCAGGATGAGTTCGAATCCAAGGCCAAAGGCTTTGGGAAGGGGAGGTACGGCAGAATCCTGAAGATGGCGCACACACCCTCGAGGGAAGAGTACACCAAGACGCTGTACATCACCGGAATCGGCATCATCCTGATCGGAGCCGTAGGCTTCGCCATCTGGTGGCTCATGACCGTCCTGCCCACCTATTTCTGAGTGGATAGCCATGGCATCGATCACAGGCGACGGCATGCTCCAGAAGGTGCACGCCGGATCCAAGGCAGAATGGCCGTTCTCCGTTGCGAGCAGCGGAACCGAAGTGAAGATCTCGTTCTCCATCACGACAGGTCCCGATGCAAGCGCTCCCGATTGGGACGTGACGCTCTGCGACGCGTCCAACGAGGAGATCTGGGGGAGCTACCGCAGCTCCACCGAAGTGACCATCGACGCGCCCGGAAGCAGCGCGAAGCAGCTGAAGCTCGCCGTAGAGTGCCCCAGGGGCGCCAGATTCGGCGACACCGTCGAAGTCACAGTGACCGCCGACGACGGCATAACGAGTTCGATTTCGTTCATGGCCGTGGCGTCGCAGTCCATCATGATCCTCAAGACTCAGATCGACCAGGAGAAGGCGGTCGCGCAGACTCTCTACGAGAAGTACAACGCGAAAGTCAAGTCCGGTGCGACCGAGAAGGATGTCTATGCCATCCTGAGCCCCGCCGGGCTCAGGGGTTACGTGTTCGTCGAAGGGATGAACACCAACCGTCTGAACGACGAGACCCGCGACATCAAGAAGGCGAGGAGTTTCGTCAAGGACGAGAGGAAATCCCGCAGCAACAACGCCGACAGGAACAGCGAGACCAACGGGGAGATCTCCATCGAGGAGATCAGCCCGTACCTCGTGCCGGTTTCGGCCGTCGTCGGAATTGTCGAGGGTGACATAGTCGAGCTCGTGAACGGTCCGTTCAAGGGCGAGAAGGCCAGGGTCCAGCAGATTGACCAGGCCAAGGAGGAGATCACGGTCGAGCTCATCGAAGCCATGGTCCCCATACCCGTCACTGTCAAAGGAGACAGCGTGCGGATAATCGAAAAGGAGAGATGAACAATGGTAGATACTGTTGAGGCATTGGTTGACGGGGGCAGGGCCTCCGCAGGTCCCCCTCTCGGCCCCGCGCTGGGACCGAAGGGCGTGAACATCGGCCAGGTCATTGCGAAGATCAACGAGAAGACGAAGGCCTACGACGGCATGAAGGTCCCTGTCAAGATCCTCATCAACGACGACAAGACCTTCGACGTCAAAGTCGGGACTCCTCCCATGTCCGCTCTGATCAAGGGCGAGCTGGGCGTCGAGTCCGGGGCTCACAACGCCAAGGCCGAGAAGGTCGGGAACCTGACCATCGAGCAGATCAGGAAGATCGTCGACATGAAGGGCGAGGATCTCCTGGGCGCCACGATGAAGGCCAGGGCCATGGAGGTCGCGGGAACCTGCGTCGCCATGGGAGTGACCCTCGACGGCAAGAACCCCAAGGACTTCCAGGCCGCCGTCAGGGCCGGCGAGTACGACGCCGCCCTCGCGGACTGAATATAAAACTTCAAAAGGGGGGAGACCCCCCCCTTCTTCTTCACAATTCTCATTGCGTATTTATTGACAAACTCCCAGGTATCTCGCCATCGTATTGATCGTAGTGCAGTGGTAGGCTTTTGCAATCTCCTATATCAGGTCGAGATCCATGCTGAGTATCTCATCATCGTCGAACCGTAGGTCTTCGAACATGAGTGCCTCTATATCGTCCAGGGATCTCATCGGGCATATCTTGAAGAGTTTGTCGCATACGGCTTTCTCCTTCGATGCGATCCTGACTTTTCTATCGCCAGCCTCCCACTCTATGACTCCAATTTCGAAGACATTGGCTGGGACGTTCATGTATCTGAAGGTTCCGAGCTGATTGTGGAACATTGCAGACTTATGCTTGCCACAGGTGGCGCTGGTTACTGATACGACATATTCCGGTATCACTCCATACCATGACAGGGCATATTCGAACGAGATGTACGAGGGACGGAGTATTTCGTTGGCGACCTCGAAGGAGGATGTGGTCGGTTCGGTCTCGTAGAGTCCTCTCTTCAGTCTGATGATTTCGCCATCTTCCGCCATCTTGCTAAGTTTGCGCCTCGGATCTGAGCACCCGGACAAGACGCTGTTCAGCAGTGTTTCAGTATCGACTATCACAATAATGTGATATATATCAATATTAAAAGCCTATCGAAGATTCGTTCAAATAATGAATGGAATCTTTCTAGATAATCACCAATAGTCCATTTATTTCAGACAACATCGCAGTAGCACAGATGCACGTTGGTGTGTGTCACAGAGTTTTTTTCGTGGTCATAGGTCGGATGGGTCAGTGTTGGTCATCGAGCTATGCGTAGAGAAGTGAGATTAGGCCATTTGGATTTCTGTTTCTCGGCCCGCGTTTAGTATTTAAGCACGTTGTATATACAAGATATCTAACAATCCGGGGGAGACAGATGGTCGACGAGACGAGCAAAGAGGCGAAGGTGATCACGAGCGAGACGCCCCAGTGGGGCGCCAACAGCTTCCCGAGCGGACACGTCCCTAGATGGGACTCGAAGATGTCCGACAGCGTCCTGCACTGGGACGTGTTCGTGAACATCGACAGCAGGTACTGGGACTCCTTCCTCCCATTGTTCTACTACCGTCTCGCCAGCTTCTCCCGCGAGCGCATCACCCGGTTCTGCGAGCCGTACGGCATCACCTACGGCCACGCCATCTACCTGATCGGTCTGGACATAGAGGAGGGCCAGACCCCCCAGCAGCTCTGCACGTTCCTGGACCTGGATGCGGGCAACACGAGCAGGGCCCTGAAGACCCTGGAGGAGCTCGGGTACATCACGACGGACCGCAAGACCGAGAATAGCAGGAAGTACCGCATCTTCCTGACCGAGTCCGGGAAGGACCTGGCGGTGAAGATCAGGAACTTCCAGATAGAGTCGCTCAACAAGGACTTCGCCGGCGTCACCGACGAGGAGGTCATCGCGCTCAGGAGGACACTCGTCAAGATCCTGAGGAACTGCGACCCGGAGCTCGACGCCTATATGAGCGATCCGCGCAAGGACCCGTTCTACAGCCTCCTCCTGATCAACTCGAACGAGGACGTCTGCCATCAGAGCAGGCACGTGGAACGAAACGTTCCGGATGCCGACCCCGATGATTCCGTTCCCGTGACGGGATGATGTTCGTCGGGGTCCGGGGGATCGGACGCCGTAATCGATCATCTGGAGAACGAGAGACCGTCCGGACCGTTGTCGATGAAATCCTGATCGTCCACGGGATTCAGTGCATCGAGCAGTTCGTCGAGCACACCCTTGACCTCTTTGTTGGGAATGGAGATGTCGAACGTCCCATTTCCGGCAGGGACCGCTTTCAAGTATCCGGACATGGCCATGATGCTGTAGAGGGCGTTCTTGTCCTTCGCGATCTTGGAGAAGATCAGCGTGGCTTTGAGCTTCGCATTGACCTTCCCTCCGTCAATAAGGGACAGAACCTCTCGAGATTCTCATCGTCGATCCTGTCCAGTAGCCATCTGATCGCTATGTCCGATCCTGTGTTCGCCCAGAATTGGTCCGGCTCGAAACCCTTCGTGATGTACATCATTATGCTGAACGGGTTGTAGACTTCGGCCTTCCCGAAGCGGTATCCGTCGAACCATTCTTTCGCTTCCGCCATCTTTTCCGGATGATCGTAGTACTCCAGCGCATCAGCCACTTCGGTTTCGGTGAATCCGAATCTCTCGCCGAACTCTTGGGAGAAGATGTTGTAGGTGCAGACGTTGTTCAATTCGGAGAAGATGCTTTCCTCTGCGATCTGCGTGATCCCGGTGATGTACGCCATCTGAATGCTGTTCGTGTCCTTGAGCGAGGAGCTCAGGAACTCCCTGAGGAACGAAAGGATGTCCTTATGGGGGTCTTTGCCGAATGCATTGGTCACGGCCTTGTCGTATTCGTCGATGAGGATGATCGCTCTCTTCTTGTGGAATTTCGATAGTTCCGAAGCGAGCAGGTTGACGGATTCGATGAGCGGGGCTTCGGGCGTCTCCCAGGTCTTGAGGGTATCGAAGATGTACGACAGCTCCTCTGGGACGTTTCCTTGTTCGAACAGGTAGCTGTGGCTCCTGTAGCACTTGAGTACGGCCGAGCGGATGCCGTCGAGGAATTTTCCGTAGGATTCCGACTGCGCGCTCTTCAGATTCAGATAGATCACAGGGAATGCGTTCTTGTAATCATCGAATTCGGGGTGGTTCGAAATCTGCAACCCGTCGAACCACGTGTTGCCTCTGTACTCTATGTTGAAGAATGCATCCAGCATCGACAGGTTGGTGGATTTGCCGAACCTGCGGGGGCGCGTGAACAGATAGACGTTGCTGTCTCCGGCGTTGAGCACGTCGGCTACAGCATGGTCTTGTCGACATAGTACTTGTTCCTCTCGATCAGCTGTGAGAAAGGTATCCCGCCCATGTCGATCTATTTCTTCACGGTCATCTGCGATCTACATATCGTTGCACCGTCATAAACCTTGGCGGAGAATCATTCGCCAGGGATTACGCATTCGAGCTCCCGGGCCGTCTCTGCGGAGCCGACGTGTTACCTTTAAATAGTCCCCCCATATAGCCCCACCTACTTGTAGGAGAGTCCCTCGGGACTCGTACGTACTACGAGGAGGAATTGTATTGGCAGAAAAACCAACCGTGATGGCTGTGCAGAAG
>CAVJLK010000061.1:0-11129 GCA_963650175.1 Ruminococcus sp. CAG:579
CCCCTTACTAGGGGATATAGTTTAAGAAGAATTTATTTTATTCGTTTCCTATAGAATTGCCTACGTCGGGATGTGGTTCTTCGTCCATGTCTTGATATTGGTTCGTCATTCGTATTGACATGCTAAGAACACCTTGTATCTTAGAATCACGAAGTTCTTATACGCGACGCGTCGTACGAGTATCCAAGGCGGAGAGGATAACAGCACCCGCGTCACCGGATGCTGGGCCTCTGGAAGGCCATTGTTTGAGCTTCGGATCACCGGAGCCAGACGATGATGATCGCTGACCCGAGGATCCTCAGCTCGAACCGGATGAAGTCTCCGGTACGGGTAAGCGATACGAACAGCCTATCAGCCTCCTATCGTTAGTACCGGAAAGGGCGACCAGGAAAGGACTGCCCTTTCCGGTCTACCGCCTTATCATTCTCAATCATAATAAGAGTAATGTACATTAATCTTAAATCGAATGCAAATACAACATTGACAATGACGGCCATCCGGCCGATTGTTTTAACATATTATCCCGCATGCGCGTCCGCATAGAGGAACGTCAATGGTATCCAAGAGGCTCCAGGAGATCCCCGCTTCGGGGACGATCGCAATATCCAATCTGGTCAGTCAGATGAAATCCGAGGGCGTTGACATAGTTTCGTTCTCGATGGGGGAGCCCGATTTCACCACCCCTGAGAACATCGTAGACGCATGCTGCGACTCCCTCCACAAGGGATTCACCCATTATACCCCGTCCACCGGCATCCCCGAGCTGAGGGCCGCCGTGGCGGATATGGAGAGGAACGTCGACGGCGTCCCCTGCAACGCGTCCAACGTCCTGATCACCCCGACCAAGCAGGCGATCTTCATGATCGCCCTGGCCTACATCGATCCCGGGGACGAGGTCATCCTGCCAGACCCCTCGTGGGTATCCTACGAGGCGTGCATCCGTCTCGCCGGCGGCGTGCCCGTGTACGTCCCGACGAGGTACGAGGACGAGTTCATCATCGACCCCGCCCTGATAGAGGCGGCCGTTACGCCGAAGACCAGGATGATCATCCTCAACACCCCGTCCAACCCGACCGGCACGGTCATCCCCAAGGAGGTCCTGAGGCAGATCGCGGACATCGCCATCGCCAACGACATCCTGGTCCTGTCCGACGAGATCTACGAGAGCATCATCTACGAGGGGCAGCACACGTCCATCGCGTCCTTCCCCGGCATGTTCGACCGCACCCTGCTCGTATCGGGGATGTCCAAGTCCTACGCCATGACCGGGTGGAGGCTCGGCTGGGCCATCGCATCCGAGGAGAACATCAAGGCCATCAACAAGCTCCAGTCCCATTCGATCTCCTGCTGCGTGTCATTCGTCCAGCAGGCGGCGGTGGAGGCCATCCGCGGACCCCAGGACTCCAAGGCCGCGATGGTCCGCGAATTCAGGAAGAGGCGCGATCTGGCACTCGACCTGATCTCGGAGATCCCCCAGCTCGAATGCAACGTGCCGAAGGGCGCGTTCTACGTGTTCCCGAAGTACAGCGTCGACATGCCCTCCGCGAAGCTCGCGGAGGTCCTCCTCAAGGAGGGGCATGTGGCCGTCACCCCCGGCACCGCCTTCGGGCCCGGAGGGGAGGGGTTCTTCAGGGTGTCCTACGCGACCTCCGAGGACCAGATCCGCGAGGGATTCGACAGGATCAAGAAGACGCTGGCACAGCTCTGATCAATTGCGGACCGCCGTCTCGGCCCATCCCTTCAGGGAATCTAGGTCCACGAGTTCGGCGGTCCCTTCTTTTTCCTTTTTTCTCTAGGCTTTTCCCGTCAAGGGAATCTGACACGCACGTGGTGTTGAGACATCGATACATGTCCATCTTGATGTGCCAGTATCCGAAGTTCCTGTCGGATTAAGTACTCTATTTGTGTACTTATTCCAACAAGTACTCTATTTGTGTACTTGTCGATGGCCAGTGTCTTGCGCGCGCGTACCTTTAAGAGCGATGGCCCGATAACCGCACATCAGCCCCGGGACAAGGGCATGAGGGATTATCTTGAGCAGGATGCTGTACACAGTGGGCCCCGTCTATGTGGCGCCCGACACGCTTCAGTCGATGACAAAGCCGATGATCACGCACCGCTCCGCCGAGTACAAGGAGCTCCACGCGGGGATCGTCGAGAAGATCAGGAAGACCCTGGACACCGACATGGACGTGTTCCTCATCTCCGGTTCCGCCACCGCGTTCAACGAGGGGGCCATAAGGAACGGCGTGGAGCAGAACCTGCTGGGCATCACCAACGGTTCCTTCGGGAACAGGCTCATCGAGATCGGGGAGCTCAACGGCAAGACCGTGGAGAAGGTCCAGGTCCCCTGGGGCAAGGCCATGAAGCCCGAGCACATCGCCGGGAAGGTCGGGAAGGGCACCGAGGCCGTGTGCTGGTGCGCCAACGAATCCTCCACCGGGGTGTTCAGCGACTCCGTCGCGCTTTCCAAGGCCGTTTCCGAGCAGAACCCCGGCGCCCTGAAGATCGTGGACGCCGTCACCGCGGCGTACACCAAGGACCTCAGGCTGAAGGACATGGACGCCGACGCTGTGATCTTCGGGACCCAGAAGGCCCTGGCCCTCCCGCCCGGACTCGCCATCATGCTGTGCTCCGAGAGGATGCTCGAGAAGGCCAAGACGGTGAAGAACCGCGGGTTCTACACCGATCTGCTCAAGATCAAGAAGCAGAGCGACACGAACTACGCCCTGACGACGCCGCCCGTATCCCTCATGTACGGACTGGACTACCAGCTGGACAAGCTCCTGAAGGAGGGAATGCCCAACGTGTACGCCCGCCACGCCGAGATGTCCCGCCTCGTTGAGGAGTGGGCGGACAGGAAGCTGGCCGGCGTGTTCCCCGAGGAGGGCTACAGGTCCAAGGGGATCTCGGTCCTCAACCGCGGGGATCTGGACTTCGACGATTTCCACAAGAAGCTCAAGGCCAAGGGGTACGAGATATCCAACGGCTACGGCGACGTCAAGGAGAAGACGTTCAGGATCGGCCACATGGGGGACGTGACGCCGGACGGCATCAGGGAGCTCCTGGCCGCGATGGATTCGATAATGGAGGAATGAAGATGGTTGCCAAGGTATTGATTTCGGACCCTCTGTCCGAGGACGGCGTCAGGATCCTGAAGGATGCCGGATTCCAGGTCGACGAGAAGCCCGGCATGTCCGAGGACGAGCTGTGCTCGGTCATCGGCGATTACGACTGCCTGATCATCAGGTCCGGGACGAAGGCCACGAAGAAGGTCATCGACGCCGGGAGGAACCTGAAGGTCATCGGGCGCGCCGGGGTCGGCGTGGACAACATCGACGTCCCCTACGCGACGGACAAGGGGATCCTTGTGATGAACACCCCCTCCGCCAACATCCTGTCCGCGGCCGAGCACTCCTGCGCGATGCTCCTGGCTCTCGCCAGGAACATCCCCTTCGCCCACGAGTCCATGCACAGGGGCGAGTGGAAGAGGTCCAAGTACACTGGGGTCGAGATGAACGGGAAGGTCCTGGGCATCATCGGCGTCGGGCGCGTCGGAGGAGAGGTCGCCAAGCGCATGAAGGCGTTCAACATGACCATGATCGGGTACGACCCGTTCCTCCCCAAGGACGTGGCCGACTCCCTCGGCGTCAGGCTGACCACTTTGGAAGAAGTGATCACCACCTCCGACTTCATGACGATCCACACCCCCCTCCTTCCCGACACCAGGAACATGATCTCCCTGCCCCAGTTCAAGATGATGAAGCCCAATGCGAGGCTCGCCAACGTGGCCCGCGGGGGTATCGTCAACGAGGACGACCTGTACACGGCGCTGAAGGAGAAGATCATCGCCGGGGCGGCGTTCGACGTCTGGTGCAACGAGCCCCTGGACGATTCCGAGAAGAAGCTCCTAGAGCTGGACAACCTGGTGACCACCCCCCACCTGGGGGCCTCGACCGTCGAGGCCCAGGAGAGGGTCGCCGTGGAGGTGGCGGAGCACGTCGCCATGTACCTGAAGGACGGCATCGTGTCCAACGCCATCAACGCCCCCCGCGGGAAGCTGGACGCCGAGACCGAACCGTACATGCCCCTCGTGGAGAGGATGGGCTCCCTGGTGCAGCAGGTGGTCGGGAACCACCCGTTGGACAAGCTGGAGATCGCCTACTGCGGGAACCTTGCCGGGAAGCAGACCAAGCTGCTGACCGTCACCGCGGTCATCGGGTACCTGAAGAACGTCATCGGGTCGGCGAACATCATCAACGCCCTCCCCGTCGCGAAGCAGAAGGGCATCGAGATCGCCGAGACCAGCAACGACACTGCCAAGGACTACGCCAGCGTGGTGGAGATCAAGTTCACCTCCCAGGGGAAGACCAGGGCCGTCCGCGGGACCGTCATCGGCGGGGTCCCCAGGCTCGTGGGCATCGACGGGTTCTCCTTCGACGTGCCGATGAGCGGCGACATGATGTACCTCAGGTACAAGGACACCCCCGGAGTGATCGGAGTGGTCGGCAACGCCCTCGGAGCGGCGGGCATCAACATCGCCCAGATGGCCGTCTCCAGGTGCAACGGGTGCGCCATGATGTTCCTCTCCGTGGACAGCGACATCCCCGAGGACATCGTCGCGAAGATCGCGTCCGACGTCGGGACCAAGGACCTGGCGTTCCTCGACCTGGTGGAGTGATAGCATGTCCGTGATCACCATCCACGACCTGACGATGGCGATAAAGAACAGCATCGACAGCAGCTCCAGGGCCATGGAGGAGGAGGAGGCGTACGACCTCGCCCACAGGGTCCTGAACTTCTTCGGCTACGCGGACAGGATCATCGACAACGTCCTGGAACCGGAGGACAGGGACGCGTTCTACATGCTGGAGGACTCCGGCATCCTCACGACCGAGAGGGAGGAGACCACCCTGTACGACGGCAGGGAGTGGAGGATCCACTACTGGCTGTTCCGCAGGGAGCGCATCAACGAGCTGATGGAGCTCCGCCCCAAGGCCGTGGAGGAGGCCGTGGAGGAGGACTTCAGCTACGAGGAGCTCCCCGACGACATCTGGCAGCGCGGCTCGGAATCCTGAACATGGACGTCTTCCCGTACCGCTACCGCCCCGGGCAGAAGGAGCTGGTCGATTTCATAGACCGGGCCTCCCGGGACGGCATGTGCCCCGTGATAGAGGCGGGGACCGGCACGGGCAAAACCGTCACCGCCCTGGCGGGCGTCATACCGCTCGCCAGGGAGAGGGGACTCAAGATCGTCTATCTCACGCGCACCAAGTCCCAGCAGGCCCAGGTAGTCCGCGAGTGCGGGGCGATTGGGGGCGTGGTGTGCGCTACGCTGCAGGGCCGTTCCGCTTCATCGTGCCCGATGATGAGGGGGGATCCGGACCTACGTTCCGGCACGCCGGAGGAGATCGCCAGGCTCTGCTCGGAGTTCAAGCGCAGGACCGAGAACGGTTGCGCCTGCCCGTACTTCGCCAACCTCGAGGGGATATCCGTCGAGCATTGGCTCGACATCCTGCGTTCATCCCAGGGGCCTTCGGCGTTCGCCGAGGTCTGCGAGGGCGCCTCGGTGTGCCCGTACGAGCTGATGAAGCATCTTCTCCCGTACGCCGACGTCGTTGCCGCGGCGTATCCGTTCGTTTTCATCAAGCCGATTCTGGACAACCTTCAGGAGTGGACCGGGGTCACCCTGGACAGGATGCTCGTCATCGTGGACGAGGCGCACAATCTCCCGGACTACCTGAGGGAGCTCCAGACCTACGAGTACAGCCGGTACTCGATCGACATGGCCGAGAAGGAGGCCCGGAAGGAGGGGGACCACGAGCTTCACGACGGGATAAAGATAACCGATCTGACCTGCGTGATCAGGGAGATGCTGGACGCCACCCTGAGGGAGTACCTGATCGACGACGACGGCCTGATCCCCCCGCACCACGTGGAGGAGGAGCTCATGTCCCGTCTGGGGGTGACCTCCGTATCGTTGTCGCGCATGGCCCGCGGTCTGAGGGACATCGGGGATATCATCGAGGAGAAGCTGAAGCAGAAGCACAAGCTCCCCAGGTCCTACATCGGCATCATGGGGAGGTTCCTGGAGCTGTGGATGACCGACACTGAGGAGTACTCGGTCAGGCTGGTCGTCGGAGGCGACAACCCGTGCTTCCAGACCTACTGCATGGACCCGTCGCCGGCCGCGTGGCCGCTGAACGACTGCTTCTCGTCGCTTCTGATGTCGGGAACGCTGGAGCCCCTCGAGGACTTCGCCAGGGAGATCGGACTGGAGAGGCCGGCGCTGAGGCGCGTGCCCAGCCCGTTCCCGCCGGACAATCTGCTCTCGTTGTACACCGACCGCGTGTCCATGAGGTACGAGGACAGGGCGCTGGAGGACAATTACCGTCTCCTGACGAGGATGGCCGAGGACGCGATATGCGCCGTGCGGGTGAACACGGCCGTGTTCTTCCCGTCGTACGAGTTCATGGACCGGATGGTCGCGGACGGGTTCGCCGAGAGGCTCGGCAGGGACGTGTACTACGAGCGCAGGGGGATGCCCCAGGGGGAGCTGATGGAGACGTTCGAATCCTTCAGGACGTCGGAGGGGAGCGTGCTGTTCGCCGTGACCGGGGGGAGGATCAGCGAGGGGTTGGACTTCCCGGACAAGTCGCTGGAGCTGGTGGTGATGATCGGGATCCCGTTCCCGAAGCCCACCGCCAAGTCCAGGGCGATGGTCCGCTACTACGACGCCAGGTTCGGGAACGGGAGACGGTACGTGACGATCATCCCGGCCAACCGCAAGATGAGGCAGTCCATCGGACGTCTGATCAGATCGGAGACGGACCGCGGGGTCGCGGTGCTCCTGGACAGGAGGATCCCGGCGATGGGGCTGGGCGCGATGCTCTGCTCCGACATCCCGGCGGCAGAGCGGGCGTTCTTCGGACATCGCGACCCGGAACCGCGTTCGGAGCGCAACCGATAACTACCATTCCTCAATCCCAGGCGCATGGAGATAAGCGTTGACGACGACGTCAAACGGATGATAATGTCCGAAGGGCGCGACTACCGCGTCTGCACGGCATGCATGGGTCCGGCATTGGTGCCCACGACGGTCAAGGGTCCGAAGAAGGGCAGCGACATCGAGATCCCCATAGGGGACAACATCCTGTACATCTCCCGCGTCCAGGCGATGTACATAAACCGCGTGTCGATGGACATGCTCTACGACAAGGAGGACATAGACTCCTGTCCGGCCTTCTACGTCCGTCGCGGATATTGATATGACAAAGGGGTCCGGCGGCTACGGCCGCCGGCGCTCCCGGTTCAGAGTTTGACGTCGCCGTAGTCGTCGGCGAGCTTCCTCGGCATGGCGTACCTGCACTCGGGGCAGAAGAGGCCGCTGCCGTTCTTGGAGCGGACCATCTCGGTCTTGCACTTGGAGCAGAGGGCCCTGATGCACCCGAGGTGGACGTCCTTGGTGGTGAGCTGGAGGGACGGCTTGGTCTCCGTGACCCTGGCTCTGATGTAGTCGCCCTTGCGGAGCTCCCCGTCCACGTTGTCGGTGTACTTGGGGGAGATCTTGGAGACGTGGATGGTCGCATAGGTCTCGCCTCCGACGTTCCTGTCGGTTCCCTCTTTGGCGATCACGTCCGCGGTCGCCATGGTCTTCCTGATGTCGGCCACGATCGCGTACACGATGTCGTCCTTGTGCAGGACGTTCGGGGGGTTGGGGCAGACGACGGATGCGACGCACTCGTCGTCATCGAGCACCAGCGTGCCCATCTGGGACGCGTAGACGGTGCCGTTCTCGGAGAACGTGCCCTCTCCGGCGGCGTACTCCTCCTCTACGGCGACCTCGTCGCCGGGCATAACGAAATCGGAATTCATGTGATCCACCTGTTTCAGGCCTCCGCACGACGGGGAGGCCTCCATACGTTCGCATCGAACGGGTGCGGTTACGCGACCATCCTATAAAGAGTGGCGTCCGGCCTCGGACGATCCTGACCGCGACCACTTCCACGGTCTGCTTCGCCTTGCGGTGGAACGGGAACATGTGCGGGATGTCGAACCCGTAGGTCCTGCGCCAGTCCACGTTCCTGCCGCGCTTCTCGGCGAAGGATTCCACGAATCCGAGGGATTCGGCCATGTGGATGGAGTAGACGCATTCGGAAAGCTCCAGGGCCTTCTCCAGGAACGGACGGTCCGCGTGGGGGCGCTGGCATCCGAACGGGGGGTTCATGACCACTGTGTCCGCCCCTTCGGTCACATCGCGGATGTCGGAGAGTCTGAAATCGACCTCCGCGTTGAGAGATTTGGCGTTTATCCCGGCGATCCTCAGAGCTTCCTCGGAGGAGTCGAAGCCGATAGCCATGCCGGCGTCCAGGAGCCAGGATCCGATGGAGAGCATGCCGGTGCCGCATCCCAGGTCGACCACCTTCAATCCGGCGATGTCCCCTCTGCGGTGGGCTTCGAACAGAATGTCCGCCGCGATCACCGCGGGCGTCATGTACTGCTCCAGGGCCACGTCCGGCTCCTCGAAGGGCCGGACGGATTGGAGCGCCATCTCCAGCTCCCTCTTCCTCATCGGCGGTGAATATGGGGGCATCGTTCATAGGGTTGGCGTTCTCCCGGGCGGGGTCCGGATCCCGGATTCGCGAGGTGTCGCCCCGACTCGATGGATCGTCTGACGTATTCTTCGGATCCGCATGGACCGAAGAGTTCGGACGACCGTCCGAACTGCATTGTGCGAAGATATGAAATATCGCGGATGCGTGCTTTGGGACGGGACGTGCCCCTCGCGATTGGAGAGATTGAGAGAGAATCGGACGGTCCGCGGACCCGCGGGGGATACGGATCAGAGACATCCAGGTCAGAATGACCAGGAGGATGCATTTGTCATGATGCACGCTAACGAATTTGACAGGGGGGGGGGCTTCTGCATCTTCTCATCCGAAGGCAATCAGCAGAAGCTTTTGTAAAGGACGCCACACCCGTAGGGTCGGCCCGTTCGCTGTCCTCATGGTTCTCGCTGTGTTGATAATCGGGGCGTTATCAATTCAGATACTCAGCACTGTCGAGGGGGAGACCCAACTATTGACAATCAGTAAATCTGAGACCAAGCTCGGCGACCCGATAAACACTGAGTGGAATCCACTATGGTTCGAGGATGAGACGGTGAAGTCTACTTGCAATGGCATTAATCTCTACGACACGGACATCGGAAAGTCAGTCAAAATTTATGCACGGCAAGGATACATGCCTGTATTCTACAACAAACCGGATAATTTGGAAATAGTTGGGTATGGTCAGGACTCGAAATTTTCGAACTGTGTATACATTGAGGTTAAGTTGACAGGGGGGACTGAATATAGAGAAATCACGGTGAGTTACACATCCAGGGAATATTCGGTGAGGCCCAGCGTAAATGGTGAAATGACCGAAAAGGGGAACTTCATCGAAGGAACTGGAACGAATATGCAATATAGGCTGGTAACAGAGAACCAGAAAGACGATCAGGGATGGAGTGGCTGTCAGAATGGGAAGACCCAGGTGGATTCACCGGGGAAATATGAAGTTCGGTACAAGGTGGAGTTCCCGTATCAGGGATCTGCCAAGGCGAGCACGGGTGTAGGGCCAGAAAAACCAACCAACGCTAATGCGCCCACGGACTTGGTCTATTCCGGTGCCGAATTCAAGCTGATCGACAACTTCGTGAACTACGGCTACACGGCATGCGTGACGACCGGTTCGGTCGGGACCGATGCCAGGACCTACGAAGCCAATGTCGCTCTAGGAGAAGGTTACCCCGTATGGTCGGACGGAACCAGTGAGCCGGTCGGCCTTCAATGGAAGATAAGCCCGAAGGACATCGAAGCTTCCGACGTCACCCTGACGTATCCCGATCCGATCTCCCAGGATGAGGGCTCCAACGATGGATCATGCCGGTATAACGGGGATGCGGAGAACCTTCCAATCGCCAAGTGGAAGTCGCCCTTGGCCGATTCCGTCGATCCGATCGTCGTCTACGTGAAAGACGATGAGCAGATGACGGACCTGCCGAAGGGACCCGGGACCTATGACGTGTACGTCCAAAACAACGGAGAAGCATTGAACTTCGGCAGAACCACGGGCCTCGGGGTGAAGCTGGGGACGTTGACCATCGAGAAAGCCGAAGTCTCAATCGTCTCCTTCTCCTCGGACCCGGTGATGGAGGGATCCCCCATGACAATGAAGGTCACCTTCAAGACGGCCGGCGACATCACGGAGGACCCCGTCATCAGGTACGGCGACTCCGTCCTCCCTCTGACCGGCGGAGGGATAACCGATCTGGGGGACGGGCTCTACGAGGCGACGGTCGTCTACGACACGTCCGAGGGGATCATCCCCTCGGGGATCTACAGGACCGTGTCGGTCCAGTATCCCGGGGACGACGGGCACCACCCGTCCGACGCCGTGGACTGCGAGGTCTGCGTCAGGACCGAAGGGAAGATCGTAATCCCGGAGGAGGGAGGGAAGTTCCCCGCGGACCCGGGCAAGAAGAACGATGTGGTCACGCCCACCGGTCAGATGGAGGTCGTTGTCGACGACGATCGGACCGGAGGGACGCCGATCATCTGGATCCGCTCATGGGATGCGGAGGACCACGAGAAGGTCCCCGAGGCCGACAAGACGGTGGTCATCGAATCCGACGGATACGTCATCGGCAAGGACGGGGAGAGGATCCCGATCGGGTACGAGATAATCCACACCATCGACGTGGACGTCCCGAACGGCAAGAGGCCGATCGTGAAGCTGTACGACGAGGAAGGGAATCTCGTGGAGACTCCGAAGATCATGTCGTACACGTCCGGCTCCGTCACGTTCAGGACGGAGGCGGAGGGATTCCAGCACATAAGGGTCGCCGTGACGTTCGAGACCGCAATCATCCCCCTGATCAATACGGACACAGGAGGTCCCGGGGAGGGCAACGATGCCATAGGGGCCATAGTGAACGGGAATTCCGAGCCGGCGCTCGGAGGGAATGGGAAGTACATCCTGCTGATAGCCATCATGTAACTATTCAGAACCCCCTCTCGACTGAGATCTGAACCCCCTTCCTGTTCTCCCCCGATTCTTCCCGGACCTTCCCGAATCCTATTCTG
>CAVJLK010000062.1:0-10914 GCA_963650175.1 Ruminococcus sp. CAG:579
CCCCCGCCCGCCGGGAAGAGCATGAAGCAGCACCTCACACGCATCATCTACGAGGAGCTCGTGAAGCTCGTCGACAACGGCGAGGGACTGCAGCTGAAGCCCCAGACCATCATGATGGTCGGCCTGTACGGACAGGGAAAGACCACCACCACCGGGAAATTGGCCCTCTACTTCAGCAAGAAGGGATTCTCCGTCGGCCTGATCGGCGCGGACGTCTACAGACCCGCCGCGCTCGACCAGCTGAAGCAGCTGGGGGAGAAGGTCAACGTCGAGGTGTACGGCGAACCCGGGGAGAAGGACGCCGCCAAGATCGTCCAGCACGGGATCGAGCACTTCAAGGACAAGAAGATCGTCATAATCGATACCTCCGGACGCCACGCGCTGGAGGACGACCTGATCCAGGAGATCAAGGACATAGCGGCCGTCGCCAAGCCGGAGGAGAGAGTCCTGGTCCTGGACTCCCAGGTCGGCCAGCAGGCCGGACCGCAGGCCGAGGCGTTCCACAACGCCGTCGGCGTCACCGGGGTCATCCTCACCAAGATGGACGGCACCGCGAAGGGAGGCGGCGCCATCTCGGCCATGTCCAAGACCAAGGCGAGGATCGTCTTCATCGGTACTGGGGAGCACATCCGCGACCTGGAGCCCTTCGACGCCAACCGCTTCATATCCCGTCTCCTGGGCATGGGCGACATGTCCGCCCTCATGGAGATGGCCAAGGAGGAGATCGGCGAGGAGGAGGCCATGGAGAAGGTCTCCAAGGCCATCATGACCGGGAGGTTCAACCTCAACGACATGTACTATCAGATGGCCGCCGTCGGGAAGATGGGCACCCTCCAGAAGCTGATGAGCATGCTGCCCGGCATGAGCAGCCTCGAGGACAAGATAGATTACGAGGCGTCCCAGAAGAAGCTCACCGTCTTCCGCACGATCATGGACTCCATGACGCCGGAGGAGAAGGAGGACCCGTCGATCATCAAATCCAAGCGCATCGAGAGGATAGCGGCCGGAGCGGGGGTCACCCCGCACGACGTGCGCGAGCTGCTAAAGCAGTACAGCGCCACGAAGAAGACCATGCAGTCCTTCGGGAAGGACCGCAAGATGCGCAAGCAGATGATGAAGCAGCTCGGAGGCGTCGACCTCGACAGCCTGAAGGACCTGCAGTGATCCGATGAAGAGATTCGTCATCACGGGCCACAGGGCCGCCACCACCGGGGACTTCAAGCTCGACGACATCGCGGGAGGGGCCGGGAGGCTCGACATCCTAGTCAGATGCGTCAACGCGTCCCTGTTCCTGAGCCACGGCATCCGCAGGGACTGCGAATGCTACCTGGTGCTCGAGGGAGGGGAGGACGCGCCCAAGACGGTGATCTTCAGAGGGGAGACGGTCAAGTACCTGAACCCCGACGAGAGGAGCACCGCTTCGCTCATACGCAACGCCCTGATGAAGAAGCTCGAAGGCGACGAGGAGGTCCAATCCACCCCCGGGATAAGCGTTGTGAGGAGATCGTTCGCCCAGGTTCTCGAGGACCTGTCGGCGAAAGGCAGGTTCATCTATCTCAGGGAGAACGGCACCGACTGCAGGGAGTACGATTTCCCCGAGGATCCGATATTCATACTCGGCGACGACCGCGACCCCACCGAAGAGGAGGAGGCGATCATGGGATCCTATTCCCCCGACAGGATCAGGCTCGGTCCCCTGAGCCTGCACGCGAACCACTGCATCGTGGTCGTCCAGAACGAGATGGACCGCAGGGAGGCATGACATGGCAGAGATCGAGAGGATACCGCAGCACCACCACTGCGAGAATTGCGGCAAGGCGTTCGTCGGAGAGGGCAGGTTCTGCAGCGATTCGTGCAGGGAGACTTCCAGCGACGACGTGAAGCGCCAGCTCAGGAAGCTGGGGCTCATCTGGGTCGCCCTCGTCGCGGTGGTCGTCGTCTGCGTCTTGGTATCGCTATGACAGTATCCGCAGTGGCGGGGACGTTCGACGTCATTCACGACGGCCACGTCGCGCTCATCTCCAGGGCGTTCGAGATCGGGGACAGGGTGCTCGTCGGGATAACGTCCGACGGGATGGCCTCCGCCGGAAGGTCGGAGTACCTGCCCCTGGACGTCAGGCTCCCGGCGCTGGTCCGCTGTCTGGACCGCTTCGGGAAAGAATACAGCATATTCACGATAGACGACATCTACGGACCGTCGGAGATGGATTCCGTCGATGTCCTGGTGGTCTCCGAGGAGACCCTGGAGAACGGGAGGAGGCTGAATGCTCGGAGAGCCGAGAAAGGGCTTCCCCCCATGGAGCTTTCCGTCGTCCCGCTCGTCATGAGCGACGACGGTTCGAAGATCAGCTCGTCGGCGATACTCGCCGGCCGCTACGGCCGCTCCGGGAGGACGGGGTCGATGGACATCGCGGTCGGATCGCTCAACCGCGTGAAGGTGGAGGCGGTCCGCAACGTCATGGAGAGGATCTACGGCGACGTCAGGATAACCGCCGTGGACGCGAAGAGCGGGGTGCCCGACCAGCCATTCGAAGAGCAGACCCGCCGGGGGGCGGAGAACCGCGCCCGCGGAGCCCTGGGGGACCACGCGATGGCCGTCGGCATAGAGGCGGGGGTGTACGAGTTCCCCGACGGCCTCTACGACGTGCAGCAGTGCTGCATCGTGACATCCGACGGAAGGGTCACCCGCGGACAGGGATCAGGATTCCGCTATCCGGACGAGGTCGCCGATCTGGTCAGGGCAGGGAGCACCGTCGGCGACGCCTTCGCCCAGCTGTACGGAAGAGAGGGCATAGGGAAGAAGGGAGGTGCCGTGGGGATGCTCAGCAGAGGCCTGCTCGACCGTCTCTCCCTGACGGAGCAGTCCGTCACCGCGGCGATGATACCCCGCATCTGGGAGGAATGACATGTTCGACAGACAGAGGATCAGGCCTGGATCCAAGTACCTCGCCGACGAATCCAAGATGACCGGCTCCGCCGAGTACGTGGTGACGCCCAACGACGGCGAGGAGCTGCGCGAGGCCATGAGGGTCAACCACTCCAAGGGTAACAGGATGACCGTGAGCGCCATGCGCACCGGGGTCTGCGGTGGATGTGTCCCTCCGGACGGATACGTGCTGTCGCTGGAGAGGATGTCCGGACTCGTGGGGATCGGGAAGGATGAGAGGGGATACTTCGCCCGCGTGCTCCCGTGCACGACCGTCCGCGAGCTGAACCGCATCCTCATGGCCCGCGACTTCTCCAAGGCGATCGACGTCACGCCCGGAGCGATCGAATCCCTGAGGAACGAGCCTGAACCGTGGTACTATCCCGTGGACCCCACGGAACTGGACGGATCCATCGGGGGGAACATAGCCTGCAACTCGTCGGGACCGGGGACGTACAAGTACGGTCCCACCCGCGATTGGGTCAGGAGGCTGGACATCGTCCTGGCCGACGGCCAGGGCATCGACGTGACCCGCGGGGAGATACATGCCGACGGAAGGCGCATGACCTTCCCGGCCGGGAGGGAGCTCTACTCCTTCGACATCCCGTCCTACAGGTGCGACACGAAAGTCAAGGACACTACCGGACCGAGGTTCGAGGAGGGCATGGACCTGGTGGACCTGTTCGTCGGTTCGGAGGGGATATTCGGCATCATCGCCGAGGCCGACGTCTATCTGACCCCGTGGCATCCGCAGATGTCCGTCATACTCTTCATGCCCGGCGACAGGGAGGCCCTGGACGCCGTGAAGGACCTGAGATCCTCCGGCCTGGACCTGGAGTTCATGGAATACATGGACACGGGCTCGATCAACCTCGTGAGGCGCATACGCGCCTCCGACCCCGCCCTGATCCGCATCCCGGAGATACTGGAAGGCGCCGGATCGGCGATATTCCTGGATACGCCGGCCGAGGATGCGGGATCCAAACTGGAGACGATCGTCTCCATCGCCGAGAGGCACGGAGGGAGCAGGAGGATGTCCTGGTGCGGGACCGAGCGCACCGACAGGGAGCGCATGCGGGAGATGCGCCACGCCATCCCCAGGTCGATCTTCGAATACGTGGCGTCACTCAAGGGGACGATGCCGTCCATCCACAAGATGGGGACCGACATGGCCGTCCCCGACGATGCGGCCGACGAGATGATGGCGTTCTACAAGGAGAAGCTGGACGCCGCCGGCCTCGAATACGTGATATTCGGACACATCGGGAACAACCACCCCCACGTGGAGATCATACTGAAGTCCATGGAGGACTTCGAGAAAGCGCAGGAGATCTACGGGGAATTCGCCAGGAAGGCCGTGGAGCTCGGAGGCTCCCCCAGCGCCGAGCACGGCATCGGGAAGATCAAGCGGGACTACATGCGCCTGATGTACGGAGACGAGGGCGTCGCGGAGCTCCGCAGGGTCAAGAGCGCCCTGGACCCCAAGTGGATGCTCTGTCCGGGGAACATCCTGGAGGAATCCCGTTGAAGTACGCAGTGATGGTCAAACAGGTCCCGGACACCTCGTCCGTCACCGTCGCGGAGGACGGTTCGCTGGTCAGGGCCGGCGTCCCTTCGGTTCTTGATCCGTACTGCGAGAGGGCGCTGACGCACATCCTCTCGATGAAGAGGGACAGGGACACCGTCCTGGTAGTCGCGATGGGGCCGAAACAGGCCTCGGAGGCCCTCAGGAGATGCATCGCGTTGGGAGCGGACGAAGCGTATCTCCTGACGGACAGGGACTTCGCCGGAGCGGACACCTGGGCCACGGCCAGGGTGCTGACCGCTTTTATTCGGAAATTCGCCTGCGACGCTGATATCGTCGCTTTCGGAAGGCAGACGATCGACGGGGACACCGGCCAGGTGCCCTCGGAGGTGGCCGGACTCCTAAGGATCAGGCAGTTCTGCTACGCCGCGTCGCTCTCCGTCGTGGACGACGGATTCGTCGCTGTGCAGGACTACGGTTCCTTCGTCAGGACGTCTGAGGTCCCCCGCGGGTCGGTCGTCGCGTTCGGCGACGTGGACCCTAGCGGATGCATACCGTCGATCGAGGGATTCGCAAAAGGACTGAAAGCCGAGATCAGAGAGATCGACAGAGTCGGACTCGGGTTGGGGCTGTACTCCGTCGGAGGGAAGGGTTCGCTGACAAAGATTGTCGGGACCGATGCGGTCAAGGACGGTCGCCGCAATATGAAGATCGAAATTAGCGCCCCGTCCACCGCGGCCGATTTCATACTCAAGGAAGCGAGGGGGCTGCAATGAGCGGATGCGAAGGCGGTTCCTGCTCCACATGCGATTCGGGGAACCCCGACAGGCTCCCTCCGGGGATGCTCAAGCGCTACGACATCAACCAATCCACAGCCGACGGCACGCTCGTGATCGTCGAGACAGTCGGGAAAGGGGACGATGTCAGGGTCTCCGAAGCCACCGCCGGCCTCCTGGCCAAGGCCAGGGGAATCACCGAGGGCAGGCTGTTCGCGGTCGTGTTCGGAGGATTGGAGGTGAAACCGCTGTATCCGGAGATCTTCGGATACGGAGTGGATTCGCTCTACCACGTCAAGGATGTTCGCCTGGAGACGTATATGCCCGAAGCCTATGCGGACTGCATCGCTTCGATCGCAGAACGCATCGAGCCCGCCGTGGTCCTCTTCAACGCATCACAGTACGGAAGGGAGGTCGCCCCCAGGCTGGCGGCCGCTCTCGGATCGGGCCTCACGGCGGATTGCACCGGCCTCTCCATGTGTGGCAGGAGACTCGTCGCCACCCGCCCCGCCTTCGGAGGCACCCTGATGGCCGACATCGAGTACGTGGGATTCCCGCAGATCGCCACCGTGCGTCCGGGAGCGTTCCCCGCTCCCGAAAAGAAGGAAGGTCAGGGGACCGCGATCTACTGGCAGTACATGGGGGATTCCGCCATATCCGGATTCGAGGATTCGCCGGCCGAAGAGGATGCCGACGACGTCAAAGGTGCGAGGATCGTCATCGCCCTGGGCGACGGGATACGCGACAGATCGATGATAGAGGTGGCCGAGAGGGTGTGCAAGAAGATGGGCGCGGCGCTCTGCTGCTCCCGCGCTCTCGTGGAGAAGGGCTGGATGCCCAGGTCCCGTCAGGTCGGGATGTCCGGGCGCATCGTGAACCCGGACCTGTACGTCGCGTTCGGCATATCCGGCGCCATCCAGCACAGGGTCGGGATGAACGGGGCGAAGAGGATCATCGCGGTCAACAACGACCCCGACGCCCCGATACACGGTTTCGCGGACGTGAGCCTCCTCGCCGACGCCGGCGAAGTGCTCAGGTCCCTGGAGAAGTTACTTCTTCGAGCACGATACGGCGCACGCCAGGACCTTGTCGGCGTGGCCGTCGACCTTGACGTTGCGCCAGACCGCCTCGACCTTCCCGTCCTTCCCGACGAGGAACGTCGAGCGGATCGTGCCGACGGTCTCCTTCCCGTAGGACTTCTTGACGCCCCAGGCCCCGACCTCCTCCATGAGGACGTGGTCGGGATCGCTGAGGAGCTTGACCTTCAGCTGCTTGTTGTCGATGAAGCGCCTGTGGGATTCGGGGGAGTCCTTGCTCACCCCTATCACAGGGATGTTCCTGAGCATGAACTGAGCTATGCTGGAGGTGAACGCCTCCGCCTCCTTCGTGCATCCGGGGGTGCCGTCCTTCGGATAGAAGTAGATCACGTACCTGATGCCCTGGAGGGTGGAGCTGTCCAGCTCCTCCCCGTTCTCGTCCTTGAGCCTGAAGCTCGGAAATGCATCGCCTACCTCCATCGTACCGCCTCAGAACAGGGTGTCCTTCTTCCTGGCGATGATCGGCTCCAGATCGATCTCGCAGTATCCGATGGGGTGCGTGATGCTGTATCCGACCACGACGGAAGGCGCCATCTCCCCGAAGAGCCCGATGCGCCTGCCTTCGGAGATTATCTCCGCCCCCCTGCCGGGGACGAACGTGGGCAGGTCGGACGGACCGAGGGTGTACTCGACTTCGGCCTCGCGCAGAACGGATTCCGTCCAGGATTTGATCTCGGTGAACGGTACCTTCGAAGCCGTGGCCATGGCGCACAGGTGGAGCTCGGTCTTCTCGTTCCTCACCACGTATCCGATCTCGAAGATCCTCTGGGGGAGGTCGCGGTGCTTGTTGTGCCTCAGGATCCTCACCAGGCTCGGCGCCAGGTAGGCGCGGAGGCAGGTGTGGTCCTCGGTGATGGGGTTCATCACGCGGACGACGTCCATCTCCGGGAGACCGGAGATCTCGAACTCCTCCTTCTGGTTGCTCAGGGTGAGGGTGCACACCTCCGTGAACCCGAGTCCGACCATGACGTCCCTGAGGCTCTCGGAGAACGTGGTCTCCGGCAGGAGCCCGCCGGGAGTCTGGTCAACCTTGTACGGGCCTCCGAACCTGTCGAAGCCGAATCCGGTGGCGACGTCCTCGTAGACGTCCACGTCGTGCATGATGTCCAGCCTGACCGAAGGAATTGTGACCTCCACCTCGTCTCCCTTCGCTACGGCATCCAGCCCCATCCTCCTCAGGCACTCGACGGTGCCCTCCGATCCGAGGTTGCGTCCGAGGAACCTGTCGCAGGCCTCCACGGACACCTTCCTGACCGATGGGGATAGATCGGGGGATTCGAACACATCGTCCCCGTCGTGCATGGTGACCGATTCGATCCTCCCGCCGCGCTCCGCTATGGCGGTGGCGACGATGTCCAACGCTCCCTTCACGGCCTTGCGGTCGGTCCCGGTGACGTCGATGAACAGATCGTGCCTTCCGACGGTGACCGTGGTCAGCTTCCCGTTGATGATCGGAGGGAAGGAGAGCACCCGCCCGTCCGCATCGAAGATTATCGGATACTCGGAGAACCCGTCGAGGAGCCTGTTGTACTCCCTCCCCTTCTCGTTCTTCTCGAGGATCTCGGCGAGATCGAGCTCCTCCTCCATGGCGAGGGGGACGAACCTCACGGAATGGGGCTCCTTAACGGTGTATGTGAACGGCGCCCTGACCTTGGAGAGGTCGTGGATCCCGATGGCGAGCTTGCTCCTCTTCCTCCCGATGGTGATATGGAGCTTCTCCTGGAGCTCCATGAGGGACCTGAGGAACTCGTCGGTGATCTCGACGTCGCGGACGACCCCGCAGAGGAAGTAGGGGCGGATGGCCTTGACCTTCGGGTCGATGAAGACCTCGAGGCCGGAGCGTCCGACAGGATAGGTCTGCATCCCAGGCTTGATGTCGAGGAAGGCCCTGAGCGCCCTGGCGAGGCCCTCGACGCTGTAGAGGTCGGGGCGGTCGGGGAAGAATTCGACCGACATGTCGTCGGTTTCGCCCTCGGTCTCGTGCATATCGGCGCCTATCATCGGGATCCTTTCGATGAGCGTCTGCTCCGGGACGTCCTCGCCCAGCATCGTGCAGAGGTCGCTGTACTTGAAGTTGATGACCGGCATATGCCGAGGCAATCGGGGGTGCCGTATATATTACCCGCGCGGGCGCGGGAACGCGCCCGCGGGATGTCCGGAAACGATGTTTCAGCGTCCGAGCTTCGCGTGGGCGCTGCCCAGCTGTCCGGCGGCCTGGGCCGCCAGGGTGGAGAGCTCCCCGGCGAGGACCGTGGAGGCGACGATCTCGGCGAGCTTCCTCGCCTTCCCGTCGCCGAGGCAGCCGATCATGGACAAACCCTCCCTCTGGCAGGGGAGCCTGGTGCCCCCTCCGACGGTGCCCACTTCCACCGTGGGCATCCGGACGGCGATGTAGAGGTCGCCGTCAATGTCCTCGCAGGTCGTCAGGGTCATGCTGCCTCCGACCACCTGGGCGGGATCCTGTCCCGTTGCGAGGTAGAGCGCGGCTACCATGTTGGCCGCATGGGCGTTGGCGCCGAGCGTCCCGGCCATGGAGCTCCCGACCAGGTTCTTGCGGTAGTTGATCTCGACGATTGCTTCGGAAGTTGTGTGGAGACGCCCCTCGACGACATCCTTGGGAATGACGGCTTCGGCGACGACGCATTTCCCGCGCCCCTCGATCATGTTGATCGCGGCGGGCTTCTTGTCCGAGCACATGTTCCCGGAGACGGAGATCATGACCGCGCCGGTCTCCTTCTCGATGAGACGGCCGACGGCCTCGCTGGCGATGGTGGCCATGTTCATTCCCATGGCGTCGCCGGTCTCGAAGGAGAAGCGCATGGACAGGCTGCGGCCGGAAGGGAACATCTCGATGTCCACGAGCCTCCCGTGGGATGTGGTCCCCGCCACCGCGTCGTCGATATCCGTGCGATGCGTTGAAACCCAATCCATCACCTGCTTGGAATGCCCGACACCGTCCACGCGGAACACGGGGGCGCGGGTCATCGCATCGCCGAAGACGGCCGCGCGGACCCCTCCTCCGTCGTTGATGACGGACATCCCGCGGGAGATGGATGCGACCAATGCGCCCTCGGTGGTGGCCAGGGGGACGAGGAAGTCCCCGACGGCCGCCGACCCCTCGATGTGGACGGGCCCTGCGTATCCCAGGGGGATCTGAACGGTGCCGATCATGTTCTCGATGTTCTTGGAAGCGGTCTCGGCGTCGATGCTCCCCTTGGAGATCTCGGTCAACGCCGCGCCGGTGAAGGCCTCCGCCGCTTCCAGCCTCTCCCTCGTGTCCTCGGGGGAGCGTCCGCGGTTCTTCAGCCCGTTCTGCTCTGCCATGCAGATCCCCATGGATTAGTTTCTGATAAAGAACGCGCCGAACCGGTTCGGGAATTCTTCCGAGTGGAGGACTGGAGTGGACGGCGGTCCGGACGAGAAATATATGGCAAGAAAGGCCCGGGGCGGGAACCGCCGGGGCCTTGTTTGTGAGCTGTGTGGGTCGGGGAGTCACCCGACAGGGTCTCATCTCTTCCGAGAGATACACAGCACCGCCAGTTCGGCAATAATGGCCACTACGATGGCCACGAGTAGAACGGTCTTGCCGTTCTTCCCGAGCCAGGGCTCGGAGTCCTCATGGGTGATGATCGGCACGACGGCGCCCGGATCCTCGGGATCCGTGCCATCCGGAATGATTGGTATCACCGAGATCTTCTCCCACAGGGACTTCGCATCGTGCGTCTTCTCCGATACCAGACCGGCCGTGGGTCCCACCGTCTTCCCGTCGATCTCCCAACCGATGTGTCTGTAACCGGCGGTGTTCGGAAGCTGGGGGTAGTTGCTGTTCCCTTCGATTTTCATGCTCGTCCGCAGATCGGAGACGCCCTTGGCGTCCGTCCCCACGATATCCGTCAAGTATGTATGGTCGAAGGTGACCGTCGGGTCCTTCGTCCAGAGCGATACCGCCGTGTGGGAGTTGCGCGTCACGAACCCGTCGGTAGGACCGACCTCGTACTCCTTCCCCTCGAACTCGATCCGCCATCCGTAGTGCGCGTACCCGTCCCTGCTGGGGAGCTGCTCGTAATTGTAGTGCCCTTTGACCCCGAGACCGTTGTTCAATCCCACCGACGAGTACGGATCCCCCGTGAGTCCGATGAGCTTACTGTGGTCGTACGTCACCGCCGGCAATCTGACCCATACCGATCTGGCTTCATGATCCTCGGTCTTCAGGAACTTGGATTCCGAGGCGCATTGCGTCCCGTCGACGATCCAACCGACGTGCCTGAACTCCGCCACATCCTCCAGCTGATCGTAGTTCTCCTTCCCGGTCGCTTCCTTCTCGAGTCCGTTCGCGAGAGTCTCGGAATACCCGAACTCCTTCAGGAGCGCTCTCAGGTCATCGTGGTTGTACGTCACCTCGGGGACGGTGATCGACGCCGGATCGGCGTCGAACACGAAGGCCAGGCGCCCCCCTATGCACGGGCTCGAGAGGCCCACGCCGATGCACGCATACAAGAACGAGAGCCCGTCCATCGGGGCGAGCCACGTGAACTCGTACGAGCACCCGCCCACATAGAGGCCATAAGGCGACGAGGACGAGGAGTCCGT
>CAVJLK010000063.1:0-10438 GCA_963650175.1 Ruminococcus sp. CAG:579
CGGGTACGCAAGCAGGATGTCGATTCTCACGCCAGTCGAATTGTCGAATTCTATACGCCTCTACCGGGGTGGCCGCGTGCCATCTGGATCCAGAGGATTTGTCCAAAACTATCACCGGCGAGCCCATCGACACCAGCCAGTACAACATCATGTGGGTTCTTCCGACAGTGTGGATGGAGGTTACGGATGTAGTCTATGAAAATAAGAAAGCTGTAGGTAGCACATTAGTAATGTCCAGTGAAAAGAAATCCGAAAATATGACTGCTCCGGGGCACACCATCGATAGTGTTGTGTACAACTACTTGGCACTCGGAGTGTATGAGGCCGGTGTCGAAGGTACTGAGAAAACCAATAAGATATTGAACTCCCGGCCAGGAGAGAAACCTGACGTCGAATGGTATGGGAATAATACGGACATGAAAGGCTATGCCAAGAGGACGGGCGTCGATACAGGGCACTCGATGATGTGGAATTTCTATCAGTGGCAACTCTACCGCTTCTGTTCCCTCGCTGTTATGCAGAATTTTGACTCTCAGGAACAGATCGGGAAAGGAAATGTTAGTGGGACTCTTCAGAACACTGGCGCAACCGAATCATTCGGCCCGTATTTCGGGACGTCAGACGCCGATTCTCGCGGTGTTAAGCTGTTCATCGAGAATCCATGGGGTAATGCTTGGCAACACATCGGCGATACCGGATTGATTTGGGGTCTTTTTGCTGGGCAGCGTTCGAACCAGCTCAATTTTATGGGAGGAAGTCCCAAGGTGAGTTCGTACAAATATCTGAGTGGTTACGGGACCGCAGCTTATTCCACAGTGCTTGCGACGTGGGGCCTCCCGACCGAATCCAAGGCTTATGATACAGATGCTCCGGATTACGTGTCGACGACTGGATATAATTATCCCTTGGCTGTCGGTGGGAGTTATACCAGCGGTTCAGGTGCTGGGCTTACTTGTCAAGCTGCCTTAACGTATGGGGCTAAATCTACGACTCGTTTGGCATTCGTATTTCAAGAAGATGCTTCAGCGGCAGTGAAATATGACCACAGTGGCCTCAAATCGCTCTTGGAGGAGTACGGAATGAACCCGGAACTGGTGGGTGGACTTCCCAAGAGTCTACTCATAGCCGGACACAGCGGGTATGAGCAGTTGCCAGATATCCCAGATGAGGATGGCTTCAGGCATGTCGGCTGGATCATCGACGATAAGCTGTACACGACTGAATACAATTTCGTGAAGAAGACATCCCATACTGCCAAGTCTGTTTGGATTGGATTGCCAGCTGTGACGTACGATCATAAAGAGCTGATCGCGGCCTCTGGAGATCCGAGTTCCGTAGTGGGGTTGAGCAACGGCATTGAGATCAAGGATCATAGTAGGTATGAGCAACTTCCAAACAGGAACGGATTCAAGCATGTGGGATGGCTCATAGGCGATACGAGGGTGGGCCCCACCGATCCGTTCGTTACACGTCAATCCCACGAGGCGGTGTCCCTGTGGAGCGAGGTCCCCACCGTTATCTTCAGTCACAGCAATCTGACGGATATCGTGGGGTCCAGGGCCGAAGGGATCTCCGACCTGGAGACGAGCATGCTCATCGAGGGGAACTCCAACTATCCGAAGCTGCCAGACACCGCCGGATACAGGCACATCGGATGGGACATCGGCGGAACCGTCGTCGGTCCCACGGCGGGATTGGTAATAGCGACGACGCACGAGGCGAAGTCGCTCTGGGCCGAGATATCCGATTCGTCGCGTCCGATACCGATCTTCCCGGACGACGAGGACGATCCGATCGAGATCGTCATCGAGAAGGATTCCGAACCCTGGCTCGGAAGGAACGGCAAGTCGGTGCTGCTCCTGGCCGTCATCGCGGCCATCGTCGCCGAGTTGGCGGTCCTGGCCATCTCGAGGAAGAGATGAGGTCGTTCGACGGGGTCTCTCCGGCTCCGCGACGACCCACCGACCCACGCAACGCGCGAACACGGCCCCGGACGTCTCATCCCGGGGCCCTCTTCGCGCGCACGTGCGATACATTAAAAGCGCATTCGCCATAGGTCGGAAACGATGACAGTCGTCGAGATCAGGATCGAGCTCAAGAAGGGCGTGGCGGATCCGGAAGGCAAGAACACCAAGAAGACACTGGAGTCCCTGGGATTCGAGGGGATCAACGGCGTGAAGACGGTCAAGGTCTTCGAGGTCGACAGCGACCTCCCGCCCGCGGACGCGCAGGCGCAGGCCGAGGAGATGTGCAGGAAGCTGCTCGCCAACCCGGTCATCCAGAACTTCAGGGTATCGGTGAGATGAGATGGCTTGCGGGATGAGCAGGCGCGACGCCCCGTTCGACCTGTGCGACGTGACCGTCAGGGGGGCGTCCGACGAGGACCTCGTCCAGCTGTCGAAGGACATGAGCCTCGGCCTGTCCCTCGACGAGATGAGGACGGTCAGGTCCTACTTCGAGAAGGAGGGCAGGGAGCCCACCGACGTGGAGCTCCAGGCGCTCGGACAGGCGTGGAGCGAGCACTGCTGCTACAAGAGCTCCAAACCTATCCTCAAGGAGTTCGTCTTCGGCATCGACAGGGACGACGTGCTCTCCAAGGGGGACGCGGGCGTCATGGTATTCGACGACGAGTACGGATACGCGCTGAGGATCGAGAGCCACAACCACCCCTCCGCCATCGAACCGTACGGGGGCGCCGCCACCGGCATCGGGGGCATCCTGAGGGACGTGGTTTGCATGGGGGCCCAGCCCATCGGACTGGCCGACCCCCTGTGCTTCGGACCCATCGACAGGAAGGTCGACCTCCCGGCCGGGGTCAAGAGCCCCAGGTACCTGATGAGCGGCGTGGTCTCGGGGATCCGCGATTATGGAAACAGGGTCGGGATACCGACCATCACGGGCGGGTTCTTCTTCGACGACAAGTACACCGGGAACTGCCTGGTCAACGTCGCCTGCCTCGGGATAGTCAAGAGGGCGGACCTCGCGAAGAACTACGCCGGAGGCCCGGGGGAGGTCATGATCCTCATCGGCGGGCTCACCGGCAGGGACGGGATCCACGGCGTCAACTTCGCGTCCGCGGACCTGACGTCCACCTCGGACGAGGATTCCAGGGGCGCCGTTCAACTGGGCGACCCAATCATGAAGGAGCCCGTCATGCACGCGTGCTTCGAGATCAACGCCAGGCACCTCATCACCGGGATGAAGGACCTGGGTGGAGGAGGACTGAGCTGCGTCGTGGGCGAGATGGCCCTCGACGGGGGATGCGGTGCGGATGTCGATCTGGAGAAGGTCCCCCTGAAGGAGTCCGGGCTCGCGCCGTGGGAGATCTGGGTGTCCGAGTCGCAGGAGCGCATGATGTGCACCTGCAAGCCGGAGAACGTCGACGCGGTCCTGGAGGTCTTCGACCTCTGGGACGTGCCGGCGACGCCGATAGGCGTCACCACCGACACCATGCACACCCGCCTGTTCTGGAACGGGGAGAGGATATTCGACATGGATCTGGAGTTCCTCACCGGGGGGCCGGTCTACGAGCGCCCCTACGAGCTCCCGACCGTGTCCACGAAGGCCAGGGAGGTCTTCCCGCGCATAGACGACGACAAGGAGGCGATCCTGGCCATGCTCTCGGATCCGAACGTCGCATCCAAGGAGTGGGCCATCAGGCAGTACGACCACGAGGTCCGCGCCGCCACCGTGGTGCACCCGATGGTCGGACCGCTCAACGAGACCGGCCCGGGGGACGCCAGCGTGCTCAGGCCCGTGCCCGACAGGTGGAAGGGTCTGGCGGCGGCCGTCGGTTGCAATCCGTGGTTCACGGAGGCCGACCCGTACAGGGGCGGGATGTCCAGCATCGACGAGACCTGCAGGAACCTGGTCGCAGTCGGAGCGAGGCCCAACGCGTTCACCGACTGCCTGAACTTCGGCAACCCGGAGAACCCCGTCAGGCTCGGGGAGTTCAGGGAGGCCGTCAGGGGGATCGGCGACGCCGCCCGCGGGCTCGGGATCCCGATACCCTCCGGCAACGTCAGCCTCTACAACGAGGCCCCCGGAGGGCACCACATCCTGCCCACGCCCATGATCCTGGGATGCGGGCTGATCGACGATGTTCGCAAGTGCGTCACCGCCGACTTCAAGAAGGCCGGGAGCTGCGTGTTCGTCGTCGGCAGGACCAAGGACGAGATGGGAGCGTCCCTCCTGTTCAGGAAGTTCGGAGGGGAGCAGGGCGATGTCCCCGAGGTGGACATCGACCGGCTGAAGAGGCTCGCCGACAAGCTGCTGAAGGCCATGGACGAGGGGATCGTCCTGAGCTGCCACGACTGCTCCGACGGGGGGATAGCCATCGCCGTCGCGGAGATGTGCATCTCCGGCCACGTCGGCGCCGAGATAGACACGTCGGCCATGGACGGGGAGGACTTCAGGGTGAAGCTGTACTCCGAGAGCAACAGCCGCTGGATCGCCGAGGTGGACGGAGCGGATGTCGTGAGGTTCGAGGAGATCATGGGCGGCGACGCCGTCCTGCTGGGGATAACCAAGGGCGACTGCCTGAAGATCAAGGACAACGGGACCGTGATCCCGGTGGACGAGATGAGGAGGGCTTGGAGCGAGCCCGTCTGGAAGATCATGGGGGGAGCGGAATGAGGCCCGAGGACGTGAGGGTGTGCGTCATGCGCATCGAAGGCACCAACGCGGAGGACGAGATGGCCGACGCGTTCAGATCGGTGGGCGCGCAGGCCGAGAAGGTCCACCTGAAGCAGCTGACGGGGCAGTCGTCCGAGATGAGGCGCAGGAGCCTCGAGGACTACGACGTCCTGGTCTTCGCCGGCGGGTTCTCCGCCGGGGATTATGTTCGCGCAGGCGCGCTCTTCGCCGCCAGGGTGAAGGCGTCCCTCGGACGCGACATCCGTTCGTTCGTCGAGGCCGAGAAGCCGGTGCTGGGCGTGTGCAACGGGTTCCAGATCCTCGTCGAGCTCGGACTGCTCCCGGCGTTCGAGGGGACCATGTCGGAACGCCCCACCGCCGCGCTGTACACCAACGACTCCGGCAGGTTCGAGTGCAGGCCGACCGTGCTCCGCAACGACAACCGCGGTAAGTGCGTGTTTTCATCGGGCATCCCGAAGAAGGCCATGCTGACGATCCCGTCGGCCCACGCCGAGGGGAAGCTGATGAGCGACGATCCGGACTTCGTGGAGAAATTGGAGGACAACGACCAGATCGTGTTCAGGTACGTCCGTCCGGATGGATCGGACGCCGATTATCCGTGGAATCCCAACGGGTCCCCGTCGGACATCGCCGGGATATGCAACCCCGCAGGGAACGTCATGGGCATGATGCCCCATCCAGAACGCGTGATCTCCAGGTTCACCCACGCGGACTGGACCCGCGGGTATCGGAGCGAGGACGGGGACGGGAAGATCGTCTTCCAGTCGGTCATCGACTCGCTGACCAAACGCTGAATCAAACGCCCCTGCGGGGGCTTTCCTTTTCAGAATCATCCGATCCTGAGTCTGAGGTCCGGATCGTACACCAGATCGAGCTTGTCGGTCAGCGAGGTGTAGTGGTAGTTCAGGCTCAGGTCCCTCTTGCCGACGGACTCGTCCGGGACCTGGAACACGACGGTGTACCCCCACGTCCTCCCCTCCCCAAGGACCATGTCGACGTAGTCCGGATGGAGCGCCGTGTTGACCGGATCCAGCTCGAACGTCATGCGGTCCAGGGTCAGGGTCCACGCCAGCATGAGCACCCCGGTGTCGATCCCGGAGGAGTAGCTGTCGTTCTTGATGACGATGTCCGCGATGGCGAAGGTCTTGCCGACGGACGGGGTTATCACGAGTCCCTTCTCGGTGGTGAACGACTCCGCATACGTGACGTCGTAGTCGTAGCTGCCGGCGGGTTCCTTGTGGACGTACCCCCAGGTGACCGCGTAACCGATGCCCAGGGCTAGGAAGGCCACGACGATTATGACGACCAGCTTCTTAGAGGGCATGGGACCCGCATCCGACACGGATGATAAAAGGAGTGGTCCCGATGTTTAGGCGGGACATGGGATTTCGGCCCCGCTCCCCATCGGCGCGCCGTTTCGTCGCATACTGAAGCGACGACCTCAATCATGAAATACACAACAATCTTCCGCGATTGCAGTGTTCTCAGAGCTAGCCGACAGCATATCCGCGCGCGGAAAGGTCATACTCGCGATATGGATAGTGGCAGTTCTGATTCTGTTCCCCCCGGCGGTGAAATCCTTCGAGGAGATGGGATACGGGATCGACGACATGGCCGATCCGCGTAGCGGTTCCGCCGAGGCCGACAGGGTCCTGTCGACGTACTTCGACGACCCCGCCGTGGATCCGGAGCGCACCCCGTACATCGTGATCTCTTACGATTCTGCGACCGGCTACAGGCAGCTCCAGGGGGATTCGGACGTGGATCTCCCATCTTACGTGCAGTACCTTAGGTCGTCGCTGCTGAAGGACACCGATTGGATCACCAAGCTGGACGTGACATCCGGCGCACTGAACGTGGTCAGGACCTACGGGACGGAGGATTCGGGGGCGATGCTCCTGAGCATCTCCTACGCATCCTCGTACTCCGCGAGCGACGTCATGGAGGACACGGGGAACCTCCGCGACAAGGTCGCCGAGGTCACCGATTCCTACCTGTACGAGCTCTACGAGCGCGAGGCGGGTTTCTCGGTCTACGTGACCGGAGACGCCGCCGTGACGTACGACATGAGCGTCACCTCCGCTTCGGCCTTCATCGCCACCGCGATACTGGCCATCCTGGTCACGCTCATCCTCACGGGTCTCTTCTTCGGATCCGCCACATCTTCGTTCGTCGTCCTCTCGTCGATCTCGCTGTCTACGATAGTCACCATGGCCGCGGTCTTCGGGTACTGCTCCCTCTTCGGGGTGTTCTTCGTCCCCGGATTCCTGACGTTCATCTCCGTGATGGCGATGAGTTTCTGCCACAGCGTGTACGTCGTCGCATCCTACCGCAGATGGATCATGTCCGGCATGGACAGGGAAAAGGCCCTGACCGAAGCGGTGAAGCACACCTCCGGGCCCATAGCGACGACGTCGATGTGCATCCTGGTCTGCATGCTCGTGCTGGCGCTCGTCGAGGACGGCGCCGTCGGGACGTTCGGACTGTGCATGTCCACCGGGGCGGTCGTGACCATGCTCGTGTCCCTCACGGTGCCAGCATCCCTGATCCACGTGACCAGGAACGAGCTGTTCTGGTCCGCCGAATCCGACGGAAGGGTCAGGTTCAGGTTCATGAGGAGGTTCTACGGCGACGTCGACGGTTTCTTCAAGAGGGCCTCCGCCGCGGTGGTGCGCTTCACGTCGACCCGCGGGACTGTGGTGCTCGCCATCGCGGTCCTGGCGACCGCGGGGGGAGTGTACTATCTGTCCGAGAACGGATCGAACGACGAGACCCCGTACGACATGTCCGACTCCCTGGCGACCGGCGAGTCCAAGACCGGTCTGGATGTGTTGAAGGGGTACTCCGACGGGGGGATGCTCCATCCCTTCACCGTGGTCGTCGGCTACGACGACCCCGTGGCGAAGATAACCATGGATTCGTCCGGGAACCGTCTGGAATGGACGTCGGCGGACGCCGTGTCGAATCTGAACAGGCTGTCGGATTCCCTCCGTTCCTCCGATCCGGACAACGTCGTCCGCATCACGGGGGTGTTCGTATGGAACGACCTGGTGGCGGAGGCCCAGGCCGGCGGCCTGACCGATTACAGGGAGATCATCCAGTACATAGGCGACGCCGTCGGCTCCATCGACGGCTCCCTGACGCCACTGTTCGAGGAATCCATCGCGAAGCTCAGGCTCAAGGGCAACACGTCGGAGAAGATCGTCACGGCCTGCGGACCGTACATGGACTATTCCGTGAACATCGCCCTCGGCACGATAGGGTACGAGATGCTCGCTTCGAAGGAGGTCGTCGTGTCCCATCTGGCGATGAAGGTCTACACGGCCGAATCGCCCGTGTGCGTCCGTTCGGTCCAGACCATCGATTCCATGGAGTCGGTGCTCGATTCCTTCCGTCACAGCGACGGCATAGAGGGCGCGTGGCTCGGAGGGGCCGGAGTGGTCTACGACGAGACGATGGACGATATGGAATCCGGATTCATCCATGCCGCTGTGGTCGTTCTGGTGACCCTGCTGGTGGTGCTGTCCCTGGTGACGATCTCCGTATCGGTGCCGTTCAGGGCCGTGGTGACCACCGCCATGGGCGCGGTCTTCTCGCTCTGCGTGACGGACATCCTGATGAGGGAGATCTGGGGCAGCCTGTCCCTGACCGTCCAGGTCGTCATGCTCGCGGTGTGCATCACCCTGGGGATCTGGTTCAACATGGTCCAGGAGCAGCACATAATCTGGTGCAGGAGGCACGGCATGACCTGGACCCAGGCGTCGTCGGACCTGATGGTCGGCCTCCAGCCGGTCATAGGGATGACCTCCATCATCCTGGCGGTGTGCTTCGGATCCTATTGCTTCTCGGGAATTCAGATGCTCTCGCAGCTGGGCTTCGCCCTGGCGCTGTGCGTCCTGATCGACGCGTTCGCCGTCCGCACCCTCGTCTCCCCCGCCATGTGGAGCAAGGCCGGCAGGAACCGCAGGCTCCGATTCCCAGTCCTCCACCCACTCCGGGGCGTTCAGGTCCTTCTTGTCGATCATGAAGTAGCAGACGAGCCAGGCCGATACGACAGCTATCCCTCCCGCGATGCAGCATTCGCGGACGGTGGATCCGAACAGGTTTATGAGGTTGTCCAGGTACTCGTGCATGTGCGCCAGCACCCACTCGGTGACGTCCCCCACGACCTCTCCCTCGACGTTCTGGACGTACTCCTGGATGGACTTGCGGACGATGCCGTTGTACACGGCCATTCCCAGGATGATCCCGACGAAACGCGCGGACATCAGCATCCCGGTCAGGGCGCCCTGGTGCTTCACCGGGGTGACGGCCTGCAGGCTGGTGACCATCTCGGTGACGATCAGTCCGAATCCGAGGCCCATGGTGAACAGGGAAAATCCCACGCCGGCGACCCCCCTGGGCATCAGGAAGTAGGCGCCGATGAAGGCGATCATCACGATGAACGACCCGACCAGCGTGAGCGGGCGGATCCCCTCCTTGTAGATCATCTTCATCCCCATCAGGGATGTGACCACCCCTCCCGCGATGAGGCAGAAGAGCATCTTGCTGGCCTCGTACAGCGTCAGGCCGTAGGAGACCATCATGAACATGGTGATGAACTGCAGCAGCCCGATCCCGCAGAATCCGACCAGGAACATCCCGGACAGCATGCCGATGTCGTTCTTCGTAATCCCGTGGGGGATGATGGGGTCCTTGGCCCTCTTCTCCACCCATATCAGCAGGAATACCAGCACGATGCAGAACTCGGCGAACGCCAGGCTCTCCCAGCTGAAGAGGTCGAAGGATTCGCTCATCATCTGGGTGTACGCCATCACCGCCGCTATGGATGCGAAGGTGAGGATCAGCCCCGGAACGTCCCTGACGTAGTCGCGGGGCAGTTCCGGGAGCTTCCTGTACGCCACCGTACCGCAGATCAGGACGGTGAAGGCGCTCACGGGGACCAGCAGCTTCCAGTTCCCGTGCTCCAACCCGAAATAGTATCCCACGGCGGTGCCGAATATGGATCCCAGGCTGAACGTAAGGGTCATGATCTTGTGCGGGTCCAGCCTCTTGCTGCGGGGGAAGACCTTCCCGATGAAGGAGAGCGCCGTGGTGAAAAGGAATCCGGCGCCTATGCCCTGGACGATCCTGAACGCGACCATCATCTCGATGCCCTCGCACAGGCACAGCCCCAGGGAGCTGCCGAAGAACACGGAGGTCCCTACGAGGACGGCGTTCCTCGGACCCAGCCTGTCGACGATGGTCCCGGCGATTATGACCGTGGCGACCTCGGCGATGATGTATCCCGAGAGGAGCCACCCAGTCAGGTCGGAGCCGGTCTCCGCCTTAAGAAGGTACTGAGGGATGCGCATGTACATCCAGTTGAGACTGGATACGAACACGCATAGCCCGAGAGTCACGACGGCTATCGTCCCATCCCTCTTGTCCATGGGCGGGATGAATGCTACGTCATATTATAGAGGATGCCTCGGGAAACCGCGATGCCGACCGCGCATAGTGCGGCTTAACGGGGCGTCGGCACCGTTGCGAAGATGACGTATTCCCAACCGCTATACAAAACGAAGACCACCGTGTCATACTGACTGCACTGGTTTCTTTTATAAACAGGACGCGTATGGTTCGGATTCATGCCGAAGAACGTCCATGAAATGGGAGAGAATAACGGCCGCGGGAAGGGTAGTTTGAAATGCGGGACTGCGGATAAGGAATCGAAGGGGGCGAAGGAAACGAAGGGAATGCCTGTCGGAATCAGCAGCTTCAGGAAACTGAGGGACCTCGA
>CAVJLK010000064.1:0-10210 GCA_963650175.1 Ruminococcus sp. CAG:579
CGAGGCAGCTTACCATGCACTAAACGTAGCATCGAACGTCCCATTTCCCATCTTTCTCTGTTCCTTCCTCTGTCTGCTTGTCTTTTGCTTCAGGGCGCCGTAAGCGGATCGTAGCATCGACAATCCAGCGCTCCAGCTGGGCAGATCTCGATTTTCCAGAAGTTGGTAGTCCCGTCCGGATTCGAACCGGAGTCACCGGCTCCAAAGGCCAGCATGATTGACCACTACACTACGGGACTGTTGTGGACGGCGGTAGACGTCGGTCGTTCTTTAGGGTTCCGATGAGATATGTGGGTCTGGCTTCAGTCACAGTGACCTCGGAGAATGTCCCGAGGGGCACGTCGGATCTGACAACGACGGGCCTGTAATACCCGGTCCTCAGTATCGTCCCGTCCTTCCCCTTCTCCGTGGCGAGTGCGTCGAAGGTCCTCCCCACGAGACTTGAGTTAACATCCAGTTCCGTGGCGTTCTTGACCTCCGTGAGCTCGGCGGAACGCGCGGAGGATATCCTGCCGTGCACCTGCTCCATCCTGGCCGCATCGGTGCCCGGACGGGCCGAGAAACGCGTGATGTTCACCGTGTCCGCCCTGAGCCTCCTGATGAGGTCCACGCTCTTTCCGTGATCCTCGTCTGTCTCTCCGGGGAAGCCGCAGATCATGTCCGTGGCTATGCTTATCCCAGGCACGTCGGCGCGCAGGTCGTCGACCAGTTCGAAGAACCTCTCGACGGTGTACTTCCTCCTCATCGCCCTCAGGACGGCGTCGCTGCCACTCTGCACGGGGATATGGACGAACCTGTACAGTCTGGTGTCGTCCATCAGGGCCGTCAGGTCCTCGCGGATGCGCCATACGCTCTCGGGATCCGCCATCCCGATCCTGAGTCTGAACTCCCCCTCGCGTGAGAGCATCCCCTTCAGGAGCGAAGGGAGCGACGATCCCGTGTCGCGGCCGTAGGCCGCCGCATCCTGGGCGGTCACGAGGATCTCCCTGGACCCTCCCGCCAGGAATGTATCGAATCTGGCCAGTAGGTCTTCGGAAGGATAGCTCCTCAGATCCCCTCTGGCCAGTTTGGTTATGCAATACGAGCAGTTTCCCAGGCAGCCCTGGGCTATGGGCAGGATGGCCTCCGATCCGAAATCGACGGATGTAGCGCATCCCTGCACCCCGTATCTGTCCAGAATCCTCTGCTTGAAGGAGCCGTAGTCCTCCGGAGGGATGATTGGCGCATCGGGCAGGCGGATCTCGACGCGGTTCGGCTGGGCCTTGGCCATGCAGCCGGTCACGACGACCTCCTTCCCCGATGCGCGCAGTTTGGAGATCCTCGAGAGCATGTGCTTCTCGGTGGCCTCCACGACGGTGCATGTGTTGAGCACGACCACATCCGCCTCCTCGGCGGATGCGGCCGGCTCGAATCCGAGCGATGCCATGTCCTCGGCCAGACCGCGGCCCTCGCCGCGGTTCATGGTGCAGCCGTAGGACTCGACGAAGTACTTCATCAGCGGTTGCAGGGTTCCGTCGTCGGGACTGCGAACGCGGTCTTGGCGGAGATCTTGGTAATCTTCGCGTGGACGCTGGCTCCCTTGACGGTGCCGGGGACGATGATCAGGTAGTCGCGGTACTTCGTGGTGCCGTCGCCCTTCTTCCCGACGTCCGTGATGCGGACATCGATGATGTCGCCCTCGCGCAGGGTGTTGGTGTTGTCGACGCGGACGCCCTTCCTGACGGTGATGGGCCTGCGGGCGCCGCACGCCTCGCATTCGAGCATGAGGGTCCTGTCCTCCCTGACCATCTTGGTGTCGGGGAGTCCGCACTCGGAGCAGATGACATAGGTCTCGGTGTACATCTGGATCTTGTCGTCGATCTGCTGGGTCCCGATCTTCGCCTTGAACACCGCGCGCCTGCCCTCGATGTTGCCGGGGGTCCCGAGCTCCTTCAAAAGGAACTGGAGGAGGTGCTGCGGATCGCGCCTGAGCTTGTCCGTGACGTCGATGAAGTTCTTGAAGATCGTGATCTTCCCTTCCTGGAGGATGTCCAGTTCGGGCAGCTCGAACCTCTCGTGGTTCTCGATGGTCTCGGGGCATGCGATCTTGGCCCTGTTCAGCAGTGCCATATAGTCGTCTTCATCGCTCATGTCGTTCACCTATAATGCGAGGCTATGAGGGGCCTTATTATAAAGATTGGCGACAGTCGTCGTCAATCGGAGCCGCGCCCCTCCTCAGACGCATCGTTCATGATCCTCGTCTCCTCCGCGGTGCCTGTCTCGAGATCGAAATCGCCGCTGAGGGCCTTTTCGGCCAGGGCCATCCTCTCGCTCAGGACCGTTCCCCTCGGCGTGAGCCTCCAGAAACGGGCCATGCGCCTGGAACCTTCGCATTCCTTCATGACGCTGGTCGTGAGGTCGAGGCTCTCCAGCATGTCCAGCTTCCTCCGGATCATGTCGTGGTTCCAGCAGATCTTCCCGTAGAAATCGTGCTGTTTCGTCTCTCCATGCTCGAGCAGGTATGCCAGCATGACGTATCCGTGCTTGTCGTTGATCAGTTTGGTAAATTGGTTCATGCTACCGTGTTTCTATTATCTTTATTCATACTTGCGGCGATACATAGAACACACATTCACCCGTTGAGTACTGATATAAGGGAGGAAGTCCATGTGGCTGACAGCTGGACATCGCGGTCGTCTTCCGCGGTGTAATAGCGGTCCGGGGAAACCCGGGGGGAATACATAAATGCAGAACGACAAGACAGATGCGGAACTGGCGGCCCGTAGGCGCGCTTGTTCCGTCAGGAGCCAGGCTCTGCTCGAGGAGGATCCTGTGACTGTGCTGGAGAACAGTCACTCCATCACCCTCCTCGTGTACATCTACGAGCACGACGGATGCACCAAATCGGACCTTTACGAGGAGGTGTCGAGGAACTGCCGCATGCCCTACAAGCTCAACGACCTTGAGGCCGCAGGGCTCATAAAGCAGGTTCCCGACGGGAGATCCACCAGGGTCTTCATCACCGATCTCGGAAAGGAGATCGCCGTCAGGCTCGCGGAGGTCATTCAGCTCCTGAAGAAGGACTGATAGGCCGGCATCGCCGGCTGTAAACCAGCGGTGGCGAAAGCCACCCATTCATTTCTGCGATTCCCCTTTTCGACTTTCCCGTGTACTCCTGGCGATTTCTGGTATCCATTAAATACGGATGCCAGCCGTTACTGGACTATGAGCACCAAGACGCTCTTGATAGCAGGCATCGTGGTCGTGGTTGTCATCGCGGCCGCCGCCGTGGTGGCATTGGGCATGGGTGAGGAGGACCAGCACGTCACCGAGGGAGTCATCTATGACGGCAACGGCGGGAAGACATCCGACGGTAAAACAACGTTCGATGTGACTTCTCACGAGGTGATGCAGAATCTGTTCACCAAGGATGGGGCCCAGTTCGAGTCCTGGAACACCAAGAAGGACGGTTCTGGGGACACATACAAGCCAGGGAGTACGATCGAGTACGGATCCGGAAAGACCGTCAGACTTTACGCCATCTGGTATGATGGAAAGAATCTGAACATCAATTCGTCGTCGTTTTATAACTATTTCTCGCTGATCTACAACGGAAAGACTCTGAACATGATGGATTCGATCAAGCTTCCCAGTGCAGGGAGCATCATTATCACGGTCCAACCGAATGAAACCGGCGGTCAGCCCTATGTCGACGGGAAGGTCGCCCAGTACAAAGTGATAGGCGATAAATCGGTTCGTGTGTATCAAATCAATTTCACGATTGAAGGGGATACGGCACATACCCTTTCCATCAACAACGGGATCATCGAGATGAAAATTTCATACGACGGTTCCAAGGATGTATCGCTGAGGTACTCCGAAGGCGTATCCGCTTTCAGTCAAGGAATCAACTACGGCGGTGCCGGAGGCAAGACCGCAAGCGGGGACACTTCATTCGTCGAGGTCAGCAACACGATCTCAGCGAACAAGTTCACTCTGGATGGAAAGACCTTCGTGTCCTGGAATACCCAGAGGGACGGCTCTGGAACCACGTACAAGCCCGGGGACAAGGTAGATTACTACGGTTGTCTCATGCTCTACGCCCAGTGGGCGTGAATAAACGAGGCCCCAGCCCCCAACGATGTCGGGGGCCGGGACCCTTAGAATTTCTCAAAGCGATTTCTTGTAGGCGATGGCGGCGTCGACCAGCCCCTGATGGAGCGGGGACGGGTGCCACGGTTTGGACTTGAACTCCGGGTGGAACTGGGACGCCACGAAGTAGGGGTGCCCTTCCAGCTCCCCGATCTCCATCCTCGTCCCGCATTCGGACCTTCCCGTGAACCTCCATCCGGCCTCCTCGATCCTGTCGATGTACTCGGGGTTGACCTCGTACCTGTGCCTGTGCCTCTCGGATATGAGGGTCTGGTTCCCGTAAAGGGCGTAGGCCTTGGACCCCTCCTTGACGTAGACTTCCTGGGCCCCCAGGCGCATGGTGGCGCCCATGTCGACGATGCCCTTCTGCTCGTTCATGATGCAGATCACGGGGTCGGGGGTGTCAGGGTTGAACTCGGTGCTCGAGGCCATCTCCAGTCCGAGGACGTGCCTGCAGAACTCGATGGTGGCGATCTGGAATCCCAGGCACACTCCGAGGAACGGGATGCCGTTCTCCCTGGCGTAGCGGGCCGCCTCGATCTTCCCTTCGACTCCCCTGATGCCGAACCCTCCGGGGACCACGATCCCGTGGACCCCCTCGAGGATGTCCTCGGCCTTGTTCTTGATCAGGTCGTCGCTGTCCACGAAGCGTATCCTCACCTTGCATTGGGATGCGGCGCCGGCATGGGTGAAGGCCTCCAGGTGGGACAGGTAGGAGTCCGCCAGGGACGTGTACTTCCCGACCAGCGCGATCTCCACCTCGTCCATAGGGTTGACGATTTTGTCGACGAACCTCTCCCATCCCTCCATGTCCCTCTTGGACGTGAGGGGTCCGAGCCTCATCTTGTCGATGATGTAGTCGGCGACTCCCTGCCTCTCGAGGTTCATCGGAACCTCGTAGATGGTGCGGGCGTCGGGGGTGGAGATGACGGCCTGCTCCGGGACGTCGCAGAACATGGCGATCTTCGAGCGCGCGGCGGGGCTGATCGGCTCCGAGCACCTGCCGATGATGATGTCGGGGCGGATCCCGATGGACATGAGCTCCTTCACGGAGTGCTGGGTCGGCTTGGTCTTCTCCTCGCCGACGGAGCCCATGATGGGGATGAGGGTGGTGTGCACGAACATCACGTTCTCCTCCCTGCCGAGCTCCCTCCCCAGCTGCCTGGCGGCCTCCAGGAACGGGAGGGACTCCATGTCCCCGACGGTCCCCCCGAGCTCGATGATCACGACGTCCGCCCCGGACTCGCGGGCGACGCCGGTGATCCTGCGCTTTATCTCGTTGGTGATGTGCGGAATGATCTGAACGGTCTTCCCGAGGTAGTCCCCGTGCCTCTCGTTCTCGATGACCGAGCGGTAGACCTTGCCGGTGGTGATGTTGTGGTCCCTGGTGAGGTGGAGGTCCATGAACCTCTCGTAGTTCCCCAGGTCCAGGTCCACTTCGCCTCCGTCGTCCAGCACGTAGACCTCCCCGTGCTCGAAGGGGTTCATGGTGCCGGCGTCGATGTTCAGATACGGGTCGATCTTGATGGCGGAAACCTTGAGTCCGCGGGACTCCAGGAGGCGCCCTATGGATGATGCGGTGATGCCCTTGCCGAGGCCCGAGATCACCCCTCCGCTGACGAAAATCAACTTCATTCGAATCAACGGGACCCGTGGTACACCGCGGTGTCTAATAAACCTGACGGGAACGCTGGAATTTGCGGGGATACCTTAACTATGAGCGAGGCATACGGCCGGGCGTGATAGCATGGCAGGCAAGAACATCTCCGATATGAGCTTCGACGAGTTCTTCCTCGGGAAGAAGGAGCGTCCCAAGGCGTCGGGGTCCGCGAAGGCCCAGGAAAAGACGGAGACCCAGGCTCCGGCGGTCGACGGGTCCGGATTCATCCACGGAAGGCCGAAGCTCAACGTCCGCGGGGACGGGATCAGCCTGTTCGTGCCCAAGTACGAGGGCGGGAAGGGCGCCAAGTACGAGGTGTCCGTGGAGCAGGGCGGGACCGCCCATCCGCTCGGCCGCCTCAAGTCGTCACCATTGGATTCCGACGTCTCCTCCATACCGACGGAGTTCGACCTCCTGGGAGCGGGGATCGACCCTCTGGGGAGGTTCATGCTGTCCATCGACGGGAAGAACGTCTACGAGATGTTCGAGCACTCCATGCTGATGTTCAACTCCGACGGCATGCCCATAAGCAGGGCCGAGGACACCACCGTCGTCCTCTACCGCTCGGACATGCACCTCTGGCTCTCCGAGGCCAAGATATCGGCCAGCCTGGAGGTCGGGGACCTGAGGGTGGACACCGTCGAGGTCGGTCCCGGCGGATACGTCCGCGTCCGCGACAAGCCCCAGCAGACCCAGGCTCCCGAGAAGAAGCCGAAGGCCGAGGCCAAGAAGCCCAAGATCAAGCCGACGGCGACCATCTCGCTGTCCGCGCCCGAGACGTGCGCCTGCGTCATCGTCAGGAAGAAGGAGGTCCCGCTGTACGCCGCGGTCCCGGAGATCTCGGTCGAGGTGAAGGACGCCGACCTCGAGGAGTGCATCGTGAGGGTCGAGGCTCCCGGAAGGAAGGACGACGTGCCGAAGGTCAGCTTCGGTCCGAAGGTGGCCGAGGGGGCCGCGGGCGACGTGACCGTGTCCGTCGTGCTCGGGGGGAAGACCCTGGCGTCCAAGCGCTTCTTCGTCATCCCCGGGTTCTCGTGCGACTACTGCGGGAAGGGGGACATACCCGCGGAGGAGCTGCTGATGTTCTGCATCGGCGGCGAGGAGTACCGCCGCAGCATCTACGAGGACGGCCTCGGGGGCCCCTATCCCTTCGCGGGGGGAAAGGTAGAGCTGAAGTGGAACATCCCCGTGGCGATGTACGACATAGGCGACGGGATGAAGCCGTTCAGGGAGGAGGAGGTCCAGGTGGACGAGCTCCCCGACTGGATAGTCATGAACGTCCGCGGGGCGTCCAAGAAGGCCGTGTTCATAGGCGGGGCCGGGAAGAAGGTCAGCCTCACGCCCGACTGGGACGAGGACATCGTCAGGATCGACACCACCCCCGTGAGGAACGCGGTGTTCGACTCCCCGACCAGGGAGGTCTCGCTGTACATCACCGTGAACTCGTTCCCCGTGAGGAGGTTCCTGAAGGTGGAGAACACCGCCGGGATGACCGCATCCTACTCGCACGGCGACCTGACGGTCACCGTATCCGACGTCGGGAAGCACGTCTGCCGCGTGTACAACATCGACAAGACCGTCGAGACCAGGGAGCTGGCCCCCGGCGAGAACGTCATCGTCGTCGGCCCCGGCGCCATATCCGCCGAGATCGCGGAGGTCCGCGACGGGAGGGAGATCGCCGCGGAGACCGTCGAGATAAGGCCGATCCCGTTCCTCCTGAAGGACCAGATGGGGGACGTCTGGTTCTACGTGAGCAAGGACAAGCGCATCCCCCTGCCCGACGGGCTGCTCGGGAAGGGCGGCGCGGATCCGGCGGAGGTCAGGAAGTGGCACTCCCAGATCATCAGGATGAATCCGGAGCTGAAGAAGGTCAGCCCCGAGATGACCGTGAAGGCCTTCAAGGACTTCTCCCAGTGAGCGCGTCGCGGCCGTTCCCTTCAGGGGCGGTCGCGTCCGTTCGCGTTCTTGTGATTAGCGTTATATACGGGATTACGTTAAGCGACGCTTGCATTAGATGCTCGACCCCATAGGTCGGGCTATCGACGTTACAATCACTGAATAATAAACGAGGTGAAAAATTGGGAAACGGTCTGTACACCGCAAGGAAAATGAAGACTGACCGCCAGAAATTCCGCTGGCTGGACAGGGGCTACAAGAAGAGGGTTCTCAAGCTGAGGGAGAAGTCCGATCCGCTGGAGGGATCGGCCCAGGCCCGCGGCATCGTCCTGGAGAAGGTCGGAATCGAGGCCAAGCAGCCCAACTCCGCGATCAGGAAGTGCGTGAAGGTCCAGCTCATCAAGAACGGCCGTCAGATCACCGCCTTCGCGGTCGGAGACGGAGCCATCAACTTCATCGACGAGCACGATGAGGTCATGGTCGAGGGTATCGGCGGAAGGATGGGAAGGTCCTACGGAGATATCCCCGGGGTCCGTTACAAGGTTATCAAGGTCAACAACGTCTCCCTCGACATGATGGTCAAGGGCAAGACGGACAAGCCCGTGAGATGATTACAATGGCAGACGAACTCGTGGCACAGAAGGCCCTCATCTTCGGAAAGTACGACACGTCCGACGTGATCGTCAACGACGGAGGCCTCGCCAAATACATCGATCTTACCCCCACCAACGTGCCCCACTCCGGCGGGAAGCACGCCAACAGGTGGTTCGGCAAGTCCAGGCTCAGCATCGTCGAGAGGCTGATCAACAACATCATGAGGACCGAGAAGTACACCGGGAAGAAGATGAAGGCGTACAAGACCGTGTCCCAGGCCTTCGACATCGTCGCGGCCAAGACCAAGAAGAACCCCGTCCAGGTCCTCGTCGAGTGCCTGGAGAACGCCGCTCCCAGGGAGGAGGTCACCAGGCTCCAGTTCGGTGGAATCTCCGTCCCCAAGGCGGTCGATGTCGCCCCCCAGAGGAGGCTCGACATCGCCCTCCGCAACCTGAGCGTCGGGGTCGTCGCTGCATCCCAGAAGAACAAGAAACCCATCTACGAGTGCCTCGCGGACGAGCTCATGCTCGCAGCCAAGGGGGACATCACCTCCTTCTCCGTCGCGAAGAAAGAGGAGATGGAGAGGGTCGCGCAGTCGGCCAGATGATCCCGAGGTCGTGAACATGGGACGCAAAGAAGACAACGCGAAGAAAGCAGTCGAACTGATGAAGGATCAGACCCACATCAGGAACCTCGGTACCGCCGCGCATATCGACCACGGGAAGACCACCTTCTCCGACAACCTGATCGCGGGTGCCGGGATGATGTCCTCCGAGACCGCCGGGGAGCAGCGCCTGCTGGACTACGACGAGCAGGAGGCCGCCAGGGGTATCACCATCAACGCCGCGTCCGCGGCGATGGTCGTTCCCTACAAGGACCCCAAGAGCAAGGAGGTCGACCACTACCTGGTCAACCTCATCGACACCCCCGGCCACGTCGACTTCGGCGGGGACGTCACCAGGGCCATGAGGGCGCTGGACGGAGTGTACATCCTGTGCTGCGCCGTCGAGGGGATCATGCCTCAGACCGAGACTGTCATCAGGCAGGCCATGAAGGAGCGCGTCAAGCCGATGCTCTTCATCAACAAGGTCGACAGGGCCATCGTCGAGCAGCAGCTCACGCCCCAGATGATGATCGAGAAGTTCTCCAAGATCATCACCCAGTTCAACCAGAAGATCGCCGACGCCCTCCCCGCCCCGCTGAACAAGCAGTGGCAGGTCAGCCTCCAGGACGGCACCGTCGCGCTGGGATCCGCCTTCAACAACTGGGCGGTCTCCATCCCGTACCTCCAGAGGCCCGAGGTCACCAAGAGGGCCCTCGAGATCGCCCCCGAGATCGCGGACGACATCAAGGACAAGCCGTTCAACCTGAACACCGTCTTCAAGCTCTGCGCCGAGGAGGGCGGACAGGAGAAGCTGGCCAAGATCATCCCCATCGCGGACGTCGTGCTGGAGATGGCCATCAACCACATCCCGAACCCCGTCGACTCGCAGAAGGTCCGTATCCCCACCATCTGGAAGGGGGACCTCAACTCCGACATCGGGAAGCACATGCTGGACTGCGACCCCAACGGAGAGGTCGCCATGATGGTCACCAAGATCATCATGGACAAGCAGGCCGGGGAGATCGCCATCGGAAGGCTGTTCTCCGGTACCGTCAAGAAGGGAATGACCCTCTACATCGCGGGCAACTCCGCCCCCCAGAGGGTCCAGACCGTCGCTCTGATGGTCGGTGCCGACAGGACCCCCATCGAGGAGTGCAAGGCCGGGAACATCGTGGCCCTCACCGGACTCAAGGACGCCATCGCCGGAAGCACCGTGTCCTCCGTCAAGGACATGGAGCCCTTCGAGAGGATGGCCCACTACTCCGAGCCCGTCATCACCAAGGCCATCGAGGCCAAGAACATGGCCGACCTGCCCAAGCTGGTCG
>CAVJLK010000065.1:0-9950 GCA_963650175.1 Ruminococcus sp. CAG:579
GGGGAGCTGGTCGGTGACCTGGGAGAACCCTCCCGCCGCGCCCGCTCCGCCGCCCATGCAGATGATGAAGTCGGCCTCGTTGAACGGAGGGGAACCTCCGAGCGTGTAGCATCCGATGTCCGAGCAGTAAACCACGTCCCTGTCGCCGACCGCGCGCTTGGTGGCCGCGAACATCCCCCTGTGCGGGCATCCGGCGCAGAGCGTCGGGGGCCTGGAGGGGAGCTTGACGTCCGGTCTTGCGAGAGGCTTCTTGAACTCCTTGACCGAAACGAGATCGGAGATCCCCGTCAGAGTGTCCGGCGAGTACTCCCATGCGTACGGCAGGTGGCCGGACCGCTTGCCGTAGACCGGAACGTCGAGACCGTACTGTCCGCAGATCCTGAGGACGGAGTCCTCCAGGTACGGATCGAGCTCCTCGACAACTATGATGCACCTCTTGCCCTTGACGAACTCCGCGATCTTCTTCTCCGGGACGGGGTTGGTGAACCCGATCTTCAGAATGGATGCGCCGGAGAGGGACTCCTTCGCGTAGGTGTACGAGACGCCGGATGTTATGACCCCCACGTCCCCCTCGCCCTCGACGAAGTTGAGCGGGGACGATTCGGACAACTCCAGGGCCTTAGCGTTCAGGCCGATCAGCCTCTTCCTGTTGACCCTGGCGTTGGCGGGCACGTTGACGAACCTGACGAAGTCCTTGTCGAAGTGGCCCCTGGTGACCGGCGTCGCCCTCTGGCCGAAGTCCACCGGTCCGCGGGCGTGGTTGACCCTGGTGGTGGTCCTGAATATCACCGGGAGCCCCAGGGCCTCGGATATGCGGTAGGCCTCGGGGACCATGGCCTTGGCCTCCATCGGCGTGGACGGTTCCACCATGGGCAGGAGCGCGAGCCTGGCGTAGAACCTGTTGTCCTGCTCGTTCTGGGAGCTGTGGGCCGACGGGTCGTCGGCGGTGAGTATGAGCATGCCCCCTCTGACCCCGGAATATGCGAGCGTCATCATCGGATCGGCGGCGACGTTCAGACCGACGTGCTTCATGAAGACGAACGAGCGGACCCCCGAGGACGCGGCCGCCGCGGAGACCTCCACCGCGATCTTCTCGTTGTCAGAGAACTCGAAATACATCCCCGCGTCCTGCGAGAGCCTCTCCAGGAGGTTCCCGATCTCCGACGAGGGGGTGCCGGGATACGTGGATGCGAAGCCCGTGCCGGCCTCGAAGAGGCCCCTGACGATGGCCTCGTTCCCGAGGAGGAGATGCCTCCCCCCGTCCGTCAATAAATCCGACATGCGTTAAACCTCTGGCTCGCCTATCCGGGAGCTGGTTTTTATATGTGCGTGCGAGGGAGGCGCACGATCGGAAAAATCGCGATAGGTCCTAATACACCCCCAGTCATGGAGGCGCGAAAAAGCTGGGGTAGTCAAGCTAGGCCAACGACGCAGGACTTAGGATCCTGTCTTTAGCAGTTCGCGAGTTCAAATCTCGTCTCCAGCACCTCACTCTCCCTCCTGCAGGATCTCCCTGCCGGGCTTCCTGCCGTGCTTCATCCCGTGTATCGTCCAGTACATCAGGAGGCTGAACGTCGCGACCGCCGCGCAGATCAGGTACATGTCCCTGTATCCGACGGCCGTTATCAGGAATCCGAGGATGGCCGGCCCCATGCCGGAGCCCAGATCGCTCAGGGCGGAGAACGTGGACGTCGCCACGCCGTAGCGCCTGGGAGGCGTCCTCGCGACCACGATGGTCTGGCAGATTGAGAACACGATCGAGATCCCTATCCCGATGATGAATCCAGAGAAGAGGAACAGCGCCGGCTGGGACGTGGTTGCGAAAAGCGCCATGCCGACGATGAACCCGACGTATGCCGGGATCACGACGCTGTTCGGCCCCTTCCTGTCGTAGATCCTTCCGGCGCAGAGCCTTGAAAGCAGCGTACCCGCGGCCACGGCGAGGTAGAAGTAGGTGGCCGTCCCCGACATCCCGGTCTCCTCCGAGTAGCTCGAAATGAAAGATAATACCCCCGAATACGCGAAATAGAACACCATCGTGGTCAACGCCAGAGGGACCGCGGATCTGTGGAAAAGGCTGTCCAGCGAGAACCCTCTGGCCTCGGCCGCCTGCTCCTCCGTCAGGTCCTCCTCGGGCACATGCATGAACAGCGCCAGGACCAGGGAGACGGAGTACATCAGCAGTCCGACCAGGAACACGGCGTCGTAGTTCTGAGCCTCGCCCAGGGACATCCCGAGGAGGGGTCCGATGGCGCAGGAGATCGTGATGCTCAGGGTGTAGTACCCCATGCCCTCGCCCCTCCTCTCGGGGGGAAGGAGCTTGGCGACGATGTCCCCCGTGCAGGTGCTCGTGATGCCGAACGCCATGCCGTGCAGGAACCTCACGGCCATCAGCATCGCGATGGACGTCACCAGGAAGTACGTTCCGGACATCACGATGGCGAAAGCCAGACCGGCGATCAGCATCCTCTTGCGACCCAGGAGCTCAATGTACTTGCCTGCGAGGACACGCGAAAAGAGCCCGCCGATGACGTACAGCCCCGCGGCGGTCCCCCCTACGGCGGGCTCGGCCCCGAACGCGAAGGCCGCGAACCCGGTGATATTGATCAGGAGCGTGAAGTAGTTCAGGGAACAGCACAGGCTGATGGCCGAATCCAGCATGAAATCCCTGGTGAAGATCCGCCCGTTCCCCATGACCGCCCTCTTTGTCTCCTCCCTATATAAGGAGTGCGAACCGCCCGTAACACGGATGTTAGGGCACGGCCAAATACCATCAGGCCGATTCGTTCCTCATGGCAGCAGACAACGCCACGAAAGGAAAGAAAGAACTGACCCCGGAGATGCTCGAGTGCATGAAGTCCATGCACGTGTTCTCCCTGGCCACCGCCAGCAAGGACGGGACTCCGAACGTCGTCCCCGTGGGGATGCTGTTCCCCGAAGAGGACGGGACCATCTGGATCATCGACAACTTCTTCTGCAAGACCCTGAAGAACATCGAGGAGAACCCCGTCGCATCGTTCTACCTCTGGTCCCCCGACTACAAGGGCGGATGCTGGCAGGTCAAGGGGAAGGTCAAGGCGTACTCGTCCGGACCGGATTACGAGAAGGCCGTCGCCATCGCCCACTCCAGGATGGAGACCGCCCCCGCCAAGCACCTCGTCAAGATGTGCATCTGCAAGGTCTACAGCGTCGCTCCCGGACCCGATGCCGGGAAGCAGGTGCTCTGAACATCCCTCGGAGCGGGCATGCCCGCTCCGCAACCCCCTTACGGGCCCTCCGGCCCGGTTTCTCACTCCCTCCGGCCAGCGTGCGTTCTTCCATCCCCTCGGTAACACTAATTCAAAATTCGTATGCACGGATTATATACGGCGAACGCATGGACCGCCCGAGGACCCCGAATGGATCGGAAGCGGATCGCAGCAGCAATAGCCCTCATCGCCGTGATGACGATAATCGCGGTGCCCGCGTCGAGCGACAGCAGCGACGGCGCGTTCAGACCCGATTCCTATCCCGCGCGTCTCGCGGTCCTCGGCAACGCCGACCTGGACTCCGACATCTCCGAGGACGACGCCGCCCTCATCGAGAGGATAGCCGAGGACGGGTACGAGAGCTACTCCGATGTCTACATGTGCGACGCGAACTTCGACGGCAAGATCGATTCTGCCGATGCCGAGATGGTCAGAGCGATGGTCCGTGCACAATCCACCGGGGATTGGAGCGCCGTCGGAACAATCCACTACGTGAACGTCGACAAGAGGATCGCGTCCTACGACATGACTGGTTCGAACAAGGTGATCACCCTCATCGCCCCTCCCCTGGACTCCGTCCTCGCCATGGGCGGGAGGGACCTGGTCGTCGGCTTCGACGACAGGATAACCACGGGGAAGTACCACGCGGAGTACGCATCGACCTTCGACTTCTCGCATATGTACGACGTCGGGAACTGCAGCGAACCCGATACGGAGGTCATCACGGAAGCCTGGGCCGAATACGGCGGCGTCACGGTGGTCTGCGGTACGCGCGATTCCTATGGGCCCTCTCTGGAGACGGTGTTCGACGGGACGGCCGTCCAGATCGTCCGCGTGGCGTCCTGGGAGTACGGCGAGACGGTTTACGGGTTCGTCACCCTCGGATACCTCCTGAAACTCTCGGAAGGCGCATCCGGATACATGCAATGGTACGACGGCGTCGGGAGCGAGGTGGATTCCATCGTCTCTTCCGCCCCGGATTCCGACGGGAGCGTCGGCGCCGCGGCGGCGTACGCGTACGGCGACGAGCTGTCCCTCCTCGGAGAACATTCGGGGGAACACGCCGGACTGATGGCGCTGAGGCCGTACGACTCCGCCGGATCCTTCCTCGGGACAGACGGCGGTGGCCACGGGAACACCGTCACGAACGAATCGATATCCGCCATGTACGCGAGCCACTCCCTGAGGAACCTGGCGCTCATGGTCGGGACCCCGTTCCAGACCGCGGACCAGGGGACATCCTCGTACATCGTTTCCAATCACGCCGCCTGGCTCGGAAGGATCGACGCATCGTCCATGGACGGGCTGAACGTCTGCACGATGGGATACTCGTTCAGCAGCGGGGTCTCCGAGGTCCTGAACCGGCTCATCCTCTGCTACTGGATGTACAACGACGAGTTCCTTGCCCATTTCGGATGCTCGACACAGAAGGAGGCCCAGGACGTCCTCGCATCCTACGTCGACGCCTATTGCGCATACATCGGCATAGACGGGTCGTGGAGCTTCTACGGGACGGGCGGGACGACCGGGATGAACCTCCTCTACTGCGGGGAGGGCGACGAGCGCAACATCATGTACGGACCGGAGGGCGCCCGATGTACGATTCTTGGGCGACGGACGGGGAGGACGAGGGGATCGCCGAGATCCATGACGCGTCCGCGAGAAGGGGCATCGTCCTCCTCGGGACGCTCGCCATCCTGCTGATCGTGCTGTTCGGCGCCAGGATATCCCTCGGCGAGTACCCCGTCGGCTTCACCGACGTGTACGGGGCTCTGTGGGCGCACATAACCGGGGGCACGACCGATCCGATAATCGACAACGTGGTCTGGATGCAGCGTCTCCCCAGGGCGCTCACGGCGATAATCGCCGGAGCCGGACTCGCTTCCGCCGGGGCGGCCATGCAGAGCCTCATGAAGAACCCCCTGGCGGACCCGTACACCACGGGGATATCGTCCGGGGCGCTCTTCGGAGCGACCCTGTCCATGACACTCGGGATCTCCATCGTGGACGGGTACTACGGGCGCGTCCTGAACGCGTTCGTCTTCGCCATGGTGCCCGCATTGGTGATAGCGGCCATCTCCAGATGGAGAAGGCCATCGCCGGCTATGATGATCCTCGCGGGAATATCGGTGATGTACATCTTCACCGCATTCCAATCCTATCTGATGCTCAGGGCGGACCCGAACTCCGCGTCCAGCGTGTACACGTGGAGCGTGGGGAGCATCGGGATGACCACCTGGGAGCAGATACCCGTCCTCCTCGCGGCGACGGTCGTCGGATTCGCGGCGCTGTTCGCCATGTCCCGCGTCCTGAACGCCATGAACGCGGGCGACGACTTCGCGAGGTCCCTCGGCATCGAGGTGGATGCCATGCGCATCCTCTGCCTGGCGCTCATATCCCTGGTGGCCGCCGGCATCGTGAGTTTCACCGGGGTCATCGGATTCATCGGTCTGGTGTCCCCCCACATCGCCAGGATGCTCGTCGGACCCGACAACCGCATGCTCATCCCGGCAGCGGCCGTCACCGGGGCGGTGATGATGCTGCTGTGCGACATCGTCGGATACCTGATCATGGGTGCGACCCTGCAGATCGGGGTGGTCACCGCCATGGTCGGAGGCCCGCTGTTCATGGTCATACTCCTGACAAGGAAGGGGGAGGTATGGCGACCGGCGTGGAGATCGAGGGGCTTGGCATATCCTACGGGGACGTCCCCGTGTGGGAAGGCCTGGATCTGGAGTTCGGGGAACCCGAGCTCGTATGCATCCTCGGGCCCAACGGGGTCGGGAAATCCACCCTGCTCCATGCTATCAACAGGCTGCATGCTCCGGATTCGGGCAAAGTCCTGATCGACGGGGACGATGCCTCCGAACTGGGGAGGAGGGAGATCGCGCGCAGAGTCGCATACATCCCGCAGATGTCCGAGGAGGCGTTCTCCATGTCCGTCCTGGATGCAGTACTGATGGGCAGGCATCCGATCTCCTCGTTCTCCACCCGCAGGGACGACCTCCGCATGGCCGCGCGCTGCCTCAGGATGCTCGGCATTGAGGACCTGGCCGGTCGCCGGTTCGACGGACTTTCCTCGGGACAGCGCCAGAAGGTCATTATAGCCAGGGGATTGGCTCAGGAGGCCCGCATCGTCCTCCTGGACGAACCGACGTCCAACCTGGACCTCAAACATCAGCTGGACGTCATGAGGCTCCTGAGGGACGTCGCCGCCTCGGAGGGCATCGTCATCATCGCCGTGTGCCACGATATCAACCTGGCGGCCCGCTTCGCGGACCGTCTGATCCTCCTGTCCGACGGCAGGGTGAAGGCGGACGGGACGCCGTCCGAGGTCGTCACACGGGAGAACATCCGCGACGTGTACGGTCTCGAATGCGACATCGCCGAGGTCAGTGGCAGACCGTACATGATCTACCGCACGGACGACCGAGGGCCCCGCGGGGCCCCCGGATGAAAAAGAAGGGGATCGGAGGGCTCGGTCGTCCTCGTCTTCCGGAAGGGGTTTGATGAGCTGGGGTGCGATCCCCATAACCGCGCCAACGGGTATCAGGATGAAGCAGATCGGCGCATGGGTCGTCGCGTAGAAGAACGCGAACAGCGCGATGCCGGCGACGAGCCCGATTATCAGGCCCTGCTTCTGCTTCGCCTCCATATCACTCGACCTTCCTTCCAACGACGTCCTCGGCGGCGGCGACCATCTTGTCGACGATCTCCCTGGCGCCCCCGACGTAGTTGGCGGCGTCCATGGTGGCCACGATCTCCTCGGGCGTCAGGATGCCTTCGAGCTCCTTGTTGCGGAGCAGGACGTCCCTGAGGTGCTCCCCGGTGTCCTCGGCCTCCATGGCCGACTTGCGGATGATCTCGTGCGCGTCCTGCCTGCCGACGCCCTTCTCGGTGAGCTTCATCATCAGGGGCTCGGCCATGACGAGCCCGCGAGCGGACTCGATGTTCTCGGCCATCCGGTCCCTGTGGATCTCCAGACCGGAGTAGATCCAGGCGGTCTTCTTGAGTATCTCGTCGGTGAGGACGAATACGTGCGGGAGGGTGAACCTCTCCGTGGAGGAGTTGCACAGGTCCCTCTCGTGCCAGAGGATCTGACTCTCGAACGCCGGGGTCACGAATCCGCGGACCACGCGGGCGAGGCCGCAGACGTTCTCGGAGTTCATCGGATTCCTCTTCTGAGCCATGGTGGAGCTTCCCACCTGCTTGGTCACGTCGAAGAACTCGGACGCCTCGGCGACCTCGGACCTCTGGAGGTTCCTCACTTCGGTGCAGTACCTCTCGAGGGACGCGGCGATGTTCGCCATGATGCATATCGCCTCGGTGTACCTGTCGCGCCCGACGACCTGGGTGGCCGCCGGCTCGTAGGTGAGCTCCAGATCGGACATGACGCGGCGCTGGATCTCGAAGAAGTTCTTACCCAGCGCGGCACCGGTCCCGACGGCGCCGGCCATCTTTCCGGCGCATACCCTGGGCATGGCCTCCTCTATCCTGACCCTGTGCCTGATAATCTCGGCGATGTAGCCGGAGACCTTGAACCCGTACGTGATGGGTATCGCGAACTGAGCGTGGGTCCTGCCGATCTCGATGGTGTCCCTCTCCCTCTTGGCGAGGGCGGCGAACGTCATGATGAGGTCGTCGACGTCCTTCAGGATGATCTCCATGGCCGCCTTGAGCTGGAGGGCGGTGGCGGTGTCCACGATGTCGTTGGACGTCGCTCCGAGATGGACGTACTTCCCCGCGTCGCCGGAGCACTGCTCGGTCATCGCCTTGACCATGGCCATGAGGTCGTGGCGGGTCTCCTTCTCGATCTCCTTGATCCTGGAGACGCTGACGACGTCGAGACTCGCCACGCGGGTGATCTCGTCGGCCGCGGACTGCGGTATGGTTCCGAGGGAGGCGTGCGCCCTTGCCAGGGCGGCCTCGACCAGCATCTGGTTCTGTATGCGGCTATCCTCGCTGAACACGGCCTTCATCTCGTCGCGGCCGTAGCGATAGTCCAGGGGACATACGTTGCTCATTGGAATCGGTCCTGCCATCGGATCGCGATACTTAAATGCGCGCCGGGGCCCGTCCCGACGCCCGCTCCCCCCTTATAGGCGCGTGCACGATAGGTCCGAGCGAATCCTTATATCTGAGTTGATGATTGGGCACTTCGAAGTGGACCATGCTTCAAATCATGGTCGCGTCGAATATTTGAGTGTGGATTTATGGAAGGTTTTTCGGAGGAAGCACAGCAGCAGCAGGATTCTCAGATGGAGGAGCAGGAAGTCATGGTAACTGAGGCAACAGAAGCCGCCCCCTGCGCACCGGAGGAGCAGCCTGCAGCCCAGGAGACCGCGGCTCCTGAAGCGAACCGCGAGAGCCTCAACGAAGAGGCAGACATGCACAGGAAGAAGCGCGACGAGCTCAACGCGCAGACCAAGGAGTGGAAGGCCAAGAGGGACGCCCTCAACGGCCAGGTCAGGGAGCTCGTCGACGAGGCCGGGAAGTGCAGGGAAGAGCGCGACTCGTACAACCAGAAGGTCAGGGAGACGAAGGAGCTCAGGGACGAGTGGAACCAGAAGGTCAGCGCCCTGAAGGAGCAGCTCGCCCCCTACCGCAGCGAGAAGTCCGACGACAGGAACGAGGTTCCCGTCAAGCAGCTGAAGAAGCAACTCCAGGATCTCGAGTACACCCAGATGACCAAGTCTCTGGGCAAGGACAAGGAGAACGAGATCGTCAAGCAGATCTCCATCCTCGCGAAGCAGATCGAGGAGAGGGAGAAGGCCTATTCCGAGAACGACGAGATCAAGGACCTCGTCCAGCAGCTCAGGGACGCCAAGGCCGAGGCCGAGACCTACCACCACCAGGTCTCCGAGTACGCCGAGAAGGCCCAGGCCGCCCACGACAAGATGATCGGCTTCTACGAGCAGGCCGACAGGCTCAGAAAGGAGGCGGACGCGGCCCAGGCCAAGTTCGTCGAGTGCAAGCAGGCCGCCGACGAGGAGCACCGCAAGCACATCGAGCAGATCAAGTCCGTCCACGAGATCGACAGGGACGCGGCCGGATACCGCGGCGGGAAGAAGAACGCCGCACGCGGAGGCGCCGGAAAGAGGCGCGCCGGCAGCGATGTCGAGGGCAGGAAGGAGGCCAAGGAGATCTTCGAGCGCTTCAAGGCGGGAGAGAAGCTCTCCACCGAGGACCTCATGGCCCTCCAGAAGTCGGGTTACCTCTGATTTCAAACCGCTGGGCTTCGGCCCAGCACCCTTTATTGAAATTATTTCATTCTATACATTCAAAAATCAAGGCGATACCTTGATTTCGAAAACAATGTTTATATACAATCCAGTTCTTCTACGATTTGCAGGGAAACGGCCGGACTGTAGAGTGCATCCCATCCCTTCTTATATTCTGGCCTTTCCCCCACCTTTCGATGTTCTCCGATCACCTGCGGGTCTCCCGGAACGCACGATCGGCCTTCCGCGATGCGCGAGTTCTCCGCGCCATTGTTTATATCGAATCGCGCGTATGGGCGAGCGATTCAGATGGTCTTGGAAGGACTGGGCAAATCGCTCAGAGGTATACTCGGCCGCGTGGGACACGCGTCCTCCGTCGACGACGAGCTCGTCAACGAGATATGCAAGGACCTCCAGCGCGCGCTCCTCGAAGCGGACGTCAACGTCAAACTCGTGTTGGAAGTCACCAACGGCGTCAAGG
>CAVJLK010000066.1:0-9646 GCA_963650175.1 Ruminococcus sp. CAG:579
TCCGTCTAACGGAACATTCGTAGCATCGAACGTCAGAATTCATGAGTGCACGCCCAAGGGGCGGAGATCATGATTCTCCATCGTCGCAACCCGTCTTCGCGGGCCGCGCATTCCCGTGTATATCGGGGAGGTATATAAGCCTTATCATTTAGGCCGAAGATCCTCGACATCCACATCGCGAATTGTCCAGACGAGCCCTTGTCTCCAAGGGTCCTCTGCGCCTCGCGCAAATCCCTGTACATCCCACCCATATAATATACTATGGGTCCAAAAAATTTCAAAACAGCACCGGCCAGACCTTTTCCTGCTGATAAGGATGGAACTCGTGCTCCGCGACGCCTTTCACACCGTGGAACCCTGTCGTTAAACGGCATCTGATCCCCTGCATTCACTCCGGTTCGTCTAGTAATATACTCTATATTAGGGGAAGACGGAGCCATCAACCCCATCACGCTAATCTTTAAGAATCAGGTCGCCTTGGGGCGTGCTAAGTGGAGGTGGCCCAGCCTGGCAAGGCGTCAGACTGCTAATCTGATGTCACCATGTGACCCGGGGGTTCGAATCCCCCCCTCCACGCCATCGTTTTCACAGTCATCCGAACAAGAGGATACTCTCGACGGATCACCCGTCGCTATGCGCGTGCCTATGCCTCTCCGGAGAGCACATCACGGCCATCGACGCGATAGCTATGACCATACCGAGGACCATCAGCGCCGAAGGGACCTCGGCATAGATCGCGAGTCCGAATAACGCGGCCGCGGTCGGTTCCCCGCAGGACGCGAGGATCGACGCGGGACCCGCCTCCACTCTGGCCATTGCGATCGAATAGCAGATGAACGGCAGGAACGACGCCATGGCTGCATGCAGCAGGATGAACCCTGCATTGCTCCAGCTCTCTGTAGTATAGCTCACGAGCAGACCGGTATCGCTGATGGGGATCAACGCGATCGACACGATGAGCAGGCAGTAGAACAGGGTGGTGAATACCGAATACCCCTCCGAGGCGGCGCGCTTCGTCAGGATGCCGTACGCCGCGTAGACGAACGCTCCGAACAACCCTATGGCCGCCCCGACGAACGACAGGGTCTGACTCCCCTCCAGCGCCCCGCTGACCAGCACGCACCCGAAGACCGCCGCGGCCATGCAGAACAGCTTCTTGGACGTGATCCTCTCGCCGAAAACGACGCGGGCCAGGACCAGCATGAACACCGGGGACAACCCCAGGAGCACCGCGGCGAACGACAGGGACAGGACCTCCGCCGACTTCGTATACGACACGTTCACGGTCAGCATGCACAGGCCGCAGACGACGAACATGGCCGCGTCCTTCCTCTTGATGCGGAGCATGGACCTGTCCGTGGCCAGGATCAGAAGAAGCATCATGATCGTCGCCGGGAACACGCGGGACAGCACGATCGTGGTGCTGTCCATCCCCGCCGCGCTGAGCTCCCTGACGAACACTCCGGCGGAGCCCCACATGACCCCGGACATTATGGCCACCAGGAGGAACAGATGCCTCATGGCCGGCGGGATTCCTTCTACGTATATCCGAATGACGGGGCCCTCAGCGGGTTAAAGTACGGCACCCTCCATTCACGGGGCATGAGATTCCTCGTCTTCACGGACCTCCATCAGAAGGCTTCCGTCATCGACAAGATCAACGATATGATCCATAGACACAACGCAGAATTCGTCCTCTGCCTGGGCGACGTCACCGACTTCGGGACCGGGGAGGACGCCGCGGACATCCTGTCGAGGATAGATTCCAAGGTGTACGCCATCCCCGGCAACTGCGACCCCCTGGACTTCCCCCAGAAGATCTCGTCCGTCGCCGTGGACATGCACGGCAACGCCGCCGAGGTCGGGGGATACAGGCTCGTGGGGCTGGGCGGATCCAACATAACCATCTTCGGGACCCCGTTCGAGCTCGAGGAGGACGACATCTACGACGGGCTCGAGGGCAACTGCGACGAGGGCATGATCCTCATGACGCACGCGCCGTCCTTCGGAACCCTGGACCAGATCCCCTCCGGGCAGAGCGTCGGAAGCCCCGCGATCAAGGACATCGTCGAAAGGTATCACCCCATCCTCGCGCTCTCCGGCCACATCCACGAGGCCATCGGCGTGGTGGAGAGGGACGGGACCACGTTCGTCAACCCCGGACCCGCGAAGGACGGGCACATGGCGATAGTCGACGTGGACGACGGCAAGGTGAAGGTGGAGCTCATCGGTCCGACGGACCATTGAAATCCGCATCCGGAGGTCCGGGGACGATGGAAACGTCCCCGGCCGTAAGGACGCATCCGCGAAGATTTAAATACGGTATCCTAATTGGCGTGGTTTGATTACTATGGCACTTTGGCAGGGTGAATCCAACAGGAAACCCACTGGCGGCAGGCTCGTCGCCAGCCACGGGAAGAGGAAGTTCGAGATCGGCAGGGAGAAGCAGTTCACCAAACTCGGTGAGCAGACCCTGAAGCAGTATCGCGGAGCCGGCGGAAGTGTCAAGGTTGGGATGCTCAGCGCCCAGTACGCAAACGTCGTCGACAAGAAGACGAACACGGTGAAGAAGGTCAAGATCCTCACCGTCAAGTCCAACCCGTCCGACCCCAACTACGTCCAGCGTAACATCATGAACAAGGGCGCCACCATCTCCACCGAGATCGGCGATGCCATCGTCACGTCCAGGCCCGGCCAGGACGGCGCCATCAACGCAGTGCTGCTTGAGTGATCACCAAACAATTACATCCGGACCCTGCGAACTTCCGAGGGTCCGGGATCTTTCTTCGATTCTCCATCCGAACGCCGTTTCGATAGGATTATTATCATCGGTTCGATAGCCTCGGCCATGGCATACGATCCGGATGTGGCGATAACCCTCTGGCCCGAGTATTTCGACATCAACCTCACCAGGGCCGGTGGCAGGAGGCTCCCCAAGAGCCTGTGCGTCGCGGATCCGAGCCTGGACATCATCGCCAAGGGCGCGATGATCCTCGACCTGGAGTACGAGGTCAGAGACGACATGTCCTATCCCAAGAACCCGCGCTCCAAGCACGGATGCGTGAAGGTCGAGAAGGGCAAGATGTCCAAGACCGAGATCCTCCCCAGGATCGGGGAGATCCTCGTGCAGAACCAGGGCAGGCGATCGCTATGCTGACGCCCTTGGATTCCAGGGTGTCCGATGCCAACGCGGAGGCCCTCGGCGTCAAGGTCAGGGACCTCATGGGCAACGCGGGTTCCGCTGTGGCCAGTATCCTGAAGACGAGATACCCCGGCAAGCGCTGTCTTTTCGTATGCGGCTCCGGGAACAACGGGGGCGACGGTTTCGCCACCGCAATCCGGATGGATCCGGCCTCGGTCGATGTGGCCCTGCTCTGCGAACCATCCAGGATCCGCACGGACGAATCCAGATTCTACTATTCGCTGCTCGAATGCCCCATCGAGCAATACTCCGGACAACTCCTGGACAGGGCCGACGTCATCGTGGACTGCGCCCTGGGCACGGGAATCGGAGGCAGGGTCCGCGAACCATACAGGACGTTCGTATTGGATGTCGGGGCTTCCGGAAAAACGGTCGTCTCCGTGGACGTCCCGTCGGGACTGGGGGCCGACATAGCCGTCAGACCGGACATCACCGTGACGTTCATGGATGTCAAGACGGGCATGTCGGAGGAGAACTCGGGCGAGATCGTCGTAGCCGACATAGGCATCCCGTACGATGCGTACAGATGCGTCGGACCGGGCGATATGCTGAGATACCCCGTCCCCGGGAAGGACAGCCACAAGGGACAGAACGGTCGCCTGATGATCATCGCCGGAGGCCCCTACTTCGGAGCTCCGGCCATGGCCGCATGCTCGGCCCTCAGGACGGGGGCGGACATCGTCAGGTTGTTCTCTCCAGCATCCGTCCACGCGGATCTCGCCAGAGCATCCCCTGTCCTCATGATCACAGACCTCCCGGGGAACAGGCTGACGCCCGACTCCGTCGGCCTCCTCCTCGAGGAATCGGAGAACTACGACGCCGTGCTGATCGGCCCGGGACTGGGGACGTCGGATGATACGATGGAGGCGGTCCGGCAATTCGTGTCCGGGTGCCGCGTGCCCCTGGTCGTAGATGCCGACGGACTCACGGCCATCGCGGGGATGAGATTGCAATGCCCCGCCATCCTGACGCCCCATCGCGGGGAGTTCGAACGCCTGGGCGGAGGGAATCCCGAGGATCTCGCGCGCATCATGGGGGCGACCGTCCTGCTGAAAGGCGCTTCGGATACGATCACGGACGGTGCGAGGACGCGCATCAACAGAACCGGGACGCCCGCCATGACCGGGGCCGGCACCGGCGACGTTCTCGCGGGATGCGTCGCATCCCTCCTCTGCAAGGGCATGGACCCGTTCGATGCCGCGTGCCTCGGAGCGTACATCTGCGGGAAGGCCGGAGAACGTGCCTTCGGATCGAAGTCCTACGGCCTCATCGCAACTGATGTCATCGACTCCGTCCCGACCGTTCTCAGAGAAGGCCTGAGATGAGCGAACTCCAACCGGTCTACGGCATCCCCGCCCTCATGGCGGACTATTCGCTCGTCATAGGCGACCTCCACATCGGAGTGGAGTCTCATCTGCGGAAGAAGGGATTCCATCTCGTATCCCGCACCCGCGACATGATCGATTCGATCATCGAGGCCGCGGGGGACGACGCTAATCGCCTCATAGTCATCGGCGATGTGAAAGATTCCGTACCCGGCTCCACCAAGCAGGAGTACGCGGAGATTCCCGACTTCTTCGAGGAGCTGTTCGAACGCTTCGACATGATCGATGTGGTCCGCGGGAACCACGATACCGGGATAGAGGAGTTCCTTCCGTCCAAAGTTAACATCAGGCCCGCCTCCGGATTGAAGGTCGGGGACGTCGGGTTCGTTCACGGCCACACTTGGCCCTCGGCCGAGGTCATGGACTGCGACACGCTGGTCATGGCCCACAACCACCCCGCGGTCATGTTCAGGGACGGTGTGGGGAGACAGACCTCGGAACCCTGCTGGATGAGGGGAACCTTCAAGGAAGGCCCGTCGGAGAGATATCTGTCTCTCCCGAGAAACTTTATCGTCATCCCCGCCTTCAACAGGATGCTTGGAGGGTCTCCGGTGAACACGATCGGGGACGAACTGCTCGGACCCATCCTCAACAGCGGCCTCATGGACCTGGACAATGCCCATCTGTACCTTCTGGACGGAGTCGACCTCGGCAGGAGGTCGGACCTGATGATCGAAGGGCGCGACCATAGCAGATGGAAGGATCTGCCCGGGAAGGAACCGAGACGTCCGCAACGCAGAGCGAAATACTCGTGACCCGGTCAAACGAGCCTGCGATAGCGCTGATACCGGCTGCGGTTCTTCGATTCGGTCTGAACGATCAGACCGCAGTCCATGGCCGGGCGGAGATATGATTCCGTGAACCTGCCGCGGTTCACCGCCCCCATCGCATCCATGATCTCCCTAAGGGTCATGGGCTCATGCGACATCGCGGAGAGCAGCTTCTCCATCCGCTCGTCCCTGATGCGCCGAAGATCGTCGAAGGCGGAGATGAGGCACTCCAGACAGAACTTCACGAACCTCGTGCAATCGAACCCGTCCTGATGCTGACACTCCTCGAGAATCGCATAGTACTCCTCCCGACGCCTGTTGATGTAGACCTCCATGGGAACCAGACGGTAGATCGGATCGCTGTCGACCAGGATCTCGGCGTTCCAGAAGCGCCCCATGCGACCGTTCCCATCGACGAACGGATGGATGGATTCGATGTAGAAATGGGCGATCGATGCGACGATCGGGACCGGAAGGACCTGTTCGGAGCACCGTTTGAACAGTCTGCCGACCATCGGCTCCACCACCGAGGGGTCGGGCGCCTTGTAGACGAGTCTGTCCCCTTGGAACACCCCCACCCCGACGGTCCTGAATCCGGACTTCTCCACCAGGCCGAACATCATCTCGTCCTGGATCCTCAGGAAATCGTCGATGGACCAGGGGTCCGATGTTCCGAGCATGGCGTACGCCTTCGAGGCATCCTTGACCTCCATCACCTCGTCGAAATACCCGGACGTCTCCCGACCGCACGCGATGTCGGAGACTTCGCCGATCCCCAGCCCGTTGCCTTCTATGGCCAGGGACGCGTTGACCGAACGGGGCAGGGATGCCTTCGTCAGAAGGGTCGCGATGTCCTTCCCGGCAAGGTCCCTGCACGCTTCCTTCGACGCTTCGAGGGCCGCTACGAGCCTGAAGATCTCCTCATCGATGCCGAACTTCGGGATGTCCTCGAGTTCCATGGATTCTCATTCAGACATCCTTTACTTAAGAATTACTGTTCTTGTGCACTTGCTTGTACATGACTTGTGCACTGCCGACAGGGGACAAGATGCTCAGAAGGAAGGAGTTTGGAATGGGGAGGCCGGAGCCTCCCCTGTTTTGATCAGTTCCTGGAGATCGTGTCGTACACGGATCCGTCCGAGTTCCTGATGACCGCGGTGATCGGCATCTGGCCGGGCAGAGCATGGGTAGCGCAGGAGTTGCAGGGATCGTAGGCCCTGAACGCCATCTCGACCATGTTCAGCAGACCGGGGGAGACCTCGAAGTTGTGGATCAGACCCTTGGCGGCCTTGGCGACGTCCATGCAGATCGGACCGTTGTTGTTGGTCGTTCCGACGACCAGGTTGCAGGCGGTCACGATGCCGTTCTCGTCGCAGGTGTAGTCGTGGGTCAGGGTACCCCTCGGGGCCTCGACGCAACCGACTCCCCTTCCGCCGGGGACCAGGTCGTGCTGCTTGATGTCGCCGTTGAGGATGTCGGGGTTGTTGACGTCCTCGAGGCACTTCTCGGCGCAGCAGATCATCTCGATGATCCTCGCCCAGTGCGTGCACAGGGTGAACTGGCAGGGTCCGTCGACCCCGGCGTCCTTCAGGATGCCGCGGTACTCCTCGAGCGCCTCCTGGGCGACCGGGGTGGGCATGGACTTGCAGACGTTCAGCCTGGACAGGGGGGATGCCCTGTAGAGACCGGAGTCCGGTCCGTCGACGAGCCCCTTGTATCCGGGGTTCTTCAGGTACGGGAACTTCTCGAAGGACCAGGGCTCGGAGGCCTCGGCGATGTGGTCGAGGTAGTCGTACGGGTCGTACTTCTCCTTCTCGGCACCCTTCTGGTCGACGACCTTGACCTTTCCGTCGAGGATCTCGAACTGGTCCTTGTCGTTGACGAGTCCCATGTGGTAGGTCTCGTGGTAGTACAGGTCCTTGTTGAGGACGATGTCCATGTACTCCTTGTTGCCGTAGACCACGTCCTTGAACACGTCGAGGGACTTCTTGGCGAAGGCCAGCATGTCCTCGGCGCATCCGATCATGGTCTGCTGCTCCTCCTTGGTGACTCCCTTGGAGACTCCTCCGGGGACGCCGATGAGGGGGTGGGTCGGCTTTCCGCCCAGGATGGCCTGGACGGTCTGAGCCTCCCTGCGGGCCTTGATGACGGCTCCGCCGAGCTCGAGTCCGACGTGTCCGACGACACCGAGGACGTTCCTCTCCGCGGCGGGCGCCGCGGGTCCGCACACGAAGTCCGGAGCCGCCAGGGCGTAGAAGTGCGCGATGTGGCTGTGGACGAAGTGCGCGTTGTAGAACGCGTCCCTGATGAGGTAGGCGGTCGGGGTGGGCTTGGCGTTGTAGCAGCCGTCGATGGCCTTGGTCGCCGCCATGTGGTGCGCGCCGGGGCACACACCGCAGAGCCTGGCGGTGATCTGGTTGAGCTCGGTGACCTTCCTCCCGATGCAGAACCTCTCGAATCCCCTCAGCTCGGGGATCTGCCAGTAGGCGTTCTCGACGTCTCCGTTGTCGTTCAGGAAGATCTCGATCTTCCCATGTCCCTCGAGACGGGTGATGGGGTCGATGGTCACGCGCTTGGTCGTGACCTTCGTCTTGTCATCCCAAATAGTCGGTCCGGTCATTTCAGTTACCTCCCTTGTTCTCGACGACCGCCTTCTTGATCAGAGACTTCCCGAGCGTGTACGCGTAGAAGTATCCGAGCGGGTCCTTGATGGTGCTCATGATCTCGATGATCTTGTCCTCGTTGCAGATCGGGTCCTCATCCAGGATGGGGAACAGCGATGCGACCGCGGTGAAGATGGAAGCTCCCTGCTCCTGCACGTCCGGGGACGCTCCGTAGCATCCGCGGCAGGGCTGTCCGACCCTGGTGCACCTGGCGCCGCATCCGCCCATGGTGGCGGGCCCGAGGCACAGGATCCCCTGCTCCATCAGGCACTGGGTGGGGTTGACGTCCACCTGGTAGGGCTCCTTGATCTCGGTGAGCCTGGCTCCGGTCTTCTCCCTGGGGCACTCCTCGCACAGGGTCTTGGTCGTGACTCCCACGACGGTTCCCTTGGGCGGGAGGGGGACTCCGTTGTAGGCGAAGTCGGCGACGGCCTTCAGCAGCTGGCTGATGGTCTCGGGGAGAGGCGGGCATCCAGGGACGGTGTAGTCGACGTCGATGACCTGGTCGAGGGTCTTGACGGTGTCGTACAGCACGGGGAGCGTGAGCTCTCCCTCGGGCACCTGGCTCTTCTCCTGGGGCATCTGCGGGGCGTCCTTGTGGTACTCGTTCTGGAAGTTCGCCGAGCTGGGCGTCTTCGTGTAGACGTAGTCCAGGACCTCCTTGGCTCCGCCGGGCACGAGGTTGGCCAGGGCGGGGCTGCCTCCGAAGGCGGCGCAGCTCCCGTAGGCGACGACGATCTTGGACTTCTGCCTGAGCAGCTTGGCCATGTGCTCGTTCTCGGAGTTCCTGACGGCTCCGTTGATGAGGGAGACGGTGATCTCGCCGTCCTCCATGGCCTCGATGTCCTTCTCCTTGCCGTCGGCGGCCACGGGCCACATGACGATGTCGGCCATGTCGCCGATGGTCAGCAGCCTCTCGTGGGTGTCCAGCAGGGACACGTCGCATCCTCCGCATCCGGCGCACCAGTAGACGGCGAGCTTGATCTTGCCGCCGGCGGGGGCTCCGGGGAGGAGGGGTCCGAGATCCGCCGCGGGCAGGATGGCGTCCTTGGGGATCTTCGAGTCGTTGGGGTTGGCCACGGGGGGCACGATGAAATCGTACGGCCCGGGGTTGCCGGTGGAGGACTGGGCGGGCTTCGCCTTGGGCGCCTCGGCCTTGGGGGCCTTGGGCGCGGAGGCGGCCTTCTCGGCCTTCTCGGCCTTCTGTTCGTTGTTCTTCTTCTTGAATAGCTTGTCGAAGAATCCCATCAGTTCGCCTCCTTTACGAGCGGGGTGGGTCCGAGCTCCTTGATCGTGTCAACGAACTCGACGATTGTCTTCTGGAATTTCTCTCCCTCGGACGCGGAGACCCACTCGAGCTTGAGCCTCTTGGGGTCGAATCCGTACTGCTCCAGGACCATCCTGAGGAGAGCGATCCTCCTCCTGGCCCTGTAGTTGCCTCCGATGTAGTGGCAGTCCGCGGGGTGGCATCCCAGGACCATGACTCCGTCGGCGCCCTTGGCGAAGGCCCTGAGAACGAACTCGGGGTCGACACGAGCGGAGCACATCGTCCTGATGATGCGGAAGTTGGTGGGCATCTGCAGCCTGGCGACACCGGCTCCATCGGCTCCGGCGTACGAGCACCAG
>CAVJLK010000067.1:0-9553 GCA_963650175.1 Ruminococcus sp. CAG:579
ACATCCCGGAATTCGACAGGATCAGGCCGGACAGCATCGTCTGGAACGGGAACCGCTTCACCGAGAACGACGTGGCGCCACTGCTGCTGTCTCACGGATACCTCACCGCCGACCAGACCGGCGGGAAAGTGAGGGTCAGGGTCCCCAACAATGAGGTCCGCGAGGCATACAACGACCTGATGAAGCTGGCGTACTGTCTCAGCATACCGGACATCATCGACCTCATCAAGCACATCGTCCAAAGGGATGCGGAACTCGTGAAGCAGGATCTGGAGAGGCTGATGAGCGGGGGTGCGACCATCGACGGGTGGAAGGAGAACAGGTACAGGATGTGGATGAGGCAGCTGTTCGAGCTGAACGGCTACAAGTCCATCGCCGAGTATCCTTCAGGCACGGGATTCATCGACATGCTCGTCAAGGAGCATCCGAAGAACCCGCCGATTCTCTTCGAATATAAAGTCCTCGATCCGGAGGACAACACCGACCTCTCGGTCGCTCTCGACAAGGGCGTCGGCCAGATCGTCGACAGGAACTACGCGGACGAGCACCGGCTCCCCGGAGTGATCCCGCTCGCAGTTGCGTTCAGGCAGAAGTCCTGCGCGGTCAGGTTCCTTTGACCGGAAACGGGGGCTCCCGCCCCCTTCCCTTCGATATCATCGGAATCCGACTGAGTCTATAAAACGAAGAGTACCGTGTCATACTGACTGCACACCTGCTCCTTTTTAAACCCCTGTCGCGAGACGCGACCATGGACGACAGAGGGAGTCTCGATTTCTACGAATGCGCCATAGCTTCCATGGCGGTGATAGCGGTCCTCGCGGCCTTCCTGATCGTGGCGGTCCACGTCACGGCGGCGGATGAGGATCCGTTCGAGGACCTGGATGCTAACGCGATCGCGGGGACGATAGAGGAAGGGGAGTTCGTACAGGGCTACGGCGGATATCTGGCCGGGTATGCGGATTCGCACGGATTGTCAGGGGTGAGGGTGGTCACCACCGTCCCAGGGGGGTTCTGTGGCCAGCCGGAGGAGTTCTCGATAGGGAACACGGAGGGCGATTCGTGGACGAGGATGTTCGTATCGTCCGTCCCGATCGACGACGGCAGGATCGTGCTGGCATTCCATGAGGTGACGCTGTGCGCACGAACGACCGCGGCTTCGTGGCGATGGCTGACGCCATGCTGTTCATGGTGATCATCATGGTGGCGACCGTCGTGGTCGTCTCCGAGGACGGCCCCGTGAGGTCGGACGACAGGGACGCGTCCTCCTTCCTGGAGGCCCTGATGTCCTCGGAGGTGAGGATGTCCGATCTGGGGGAGGGGGACGACTCCCTCGTCCGGCTGTCGGACATGCTGGCCCTCCGGGTGCACGTCGGTTCCGAAGGGACCGAGGGGTACATCGCCGAGCTGTTGGATTCCTACTGCCGCGGAAGGGGGTATCTGCTATCGGTCTCGTTCGAGTTCATGGAACGGACCGAGGAATGGACCCTCGGGGACGGGGGAGGGACCGTCTCCTCCTCCGCGGAGAGGACTGTCCCCGTGACCTCGGGAGGGACCCTCACGGCGGTCCTGTCGTTCTACCGACGGGGCCCCGCGCCCCCAGCGGACGGTGCCTTCGGGCTCCGTTTCCGGGGGACATGCAAGGTATATGCCCTTCGGACCGTATTCCCCGAGTCTGGGTCATTGCGGTTTCCGACCATCCCGAGCGTTTCCTTTTTCTACTTGAAGCGTATCGACCGACGATTAGATGGCACTCCGTATCCACAACACCCTCACCGATTCGGTCGAGGAGTTCAAGCCCATCGAGCCCGGTAAGGTCAGGATGTACGTCTGCGGCGTCACCGTCTACGACGACATCCACATGGGTCACGCGAGGAGCATCATAGTGTTCGACACCGTCGCCCGCTACCTCCGCTACAAGGGGTACGAGGTCCAGCACGTCACCAACTTCACCGACGTGGACGACAAGATCATCGCCCGCGCGGCCAAGGAGGGCGTGGATCCCCTGGAGCTGTCCAGGAGGTACATCGACAGGTACTTCGAGGAGACCTCGAAGCTGTACGTGAACCGCGCTTCCTGCTATCCCAAGGCCAGCGAGAGCATCGGCGACATCATCGACATGATCGGGAGGATCATCGCCAACGGATTCGGATACGTGGCTGCCGACGGGAGCGTCTACTTCGACGTCTCCAAGGTGAAGGACTACGGCAGGCTGACGAATCAGAAGATCGACCAGCTGCAGTCGTCCGGCAGGATAGCCGACGACCCCAACAAGAAGGGTCCGCTGGATTTCGCCCTGTGGAAGGCCGCGAAGCCCGGCGAGATCTCGTGGGAGTCGCCCTGGGGCCAGGGGAGGCCCGGATGGCACATCGAGTGCTCCGCGATGATCTACAGGAACATGGGCGAGCGGATCGACATCCACGGCGGAGGGAACGACCTGATCTTTCCGCATCACGAGGATGAGATCCTTCAGACCGAGGCGGTCACGGGCAAGCCTCTGGCCAACTACTGGATGCACAACGGCATGCTGCAGGTCAAAGGCCACGGGATGACCAAGGAGGAGAAGATGTCCAAATCCCTGGGCAACTTCTTCACCGTCCGCGACGTCCTCCAGAAGTTCGACGGCAGGACCGTCCGTTTCTACTATCTCAACACCCACTACATGAGCCCCCTCGTCTACGGCGAGGACATGCTCAGGGAGGCCGACTCCGCCAGGGGGAGGCTGGTCAACAACTACAGGGAACTGCAGGCATACCTCAGGACCGCGCCGCACGGCGGACGCGACGAGGACGTCCTGGCGGATTACCGCGGAAGGTTCTGCGAGGCCATGGACGAGGATTTCAACACCCGCGAGGCCATCGCGGTCATGTTCGAGATGGCCAGGGCGTCCAACAGGGCGATGTCCGACGGGACCATGTCCGCCGAGGCCGCAGAGGGGTGGCTGGCGCTCATCAGGGAGTTCGATTCGATACTCGGCATAATGCCCGAGGATTCCCGGGACGATTCGATGGACGCCGTGATGTCCATCCTGATAGACCTGCGCAAGGAGCTGCGCGGAAGGAAGATGTACGACCTGTCGGACCTCATAAGGGACCGGCTCAAGGAGGCCGGTATCGTGATCGAGGACTCGGCGGAGGGCGCCAAATGGAAGAGGGCCTGAGGAAGAAGGCCGAGCTCATCATCGGCGGAGGCATCCGCCTGCCGGAAGGCTACGAGCTCCCGTGCCGCATATCCCGTTCCACCGCCGGTCCCGGCGCCGGATCGGGTTCCGCGGTGTTCGCCTTCGACGGTTACAGGGTGAAGAAGCCCGTTTCGTACGAGGACGGGGAGTTCGAGCTCCGCGTCGGCGACGACGGCGGTCTCGCGATCTACCGCGACGGCAGCGCCTTCGTGCACGACGTCTCCATCCAGCCGGTGGTCCGCCACTGCCCCGAGCAGGCGTTCTTCAATCTGGACTCCCATTGCATCTACAAATGCGCCTACTGCAACTCGCCCGTCCTCCCCCAGGATGAGGACAAGCACCTGACCACCGAGAGGATCATGGAGATGCTCGCGGAATCCATGGAGCAGGGCAAGGTGAAGAGCGTGGCGTTCACCAGCGGGGTGACCGGCAGCGTGGACGGTACCGTGGACAGGATGGCGGAGGCAGTGGCCGCCGTCAGAGAAGCGTACCCCAAGATGACCATCGGCGTGGAGCCGTACATCACCGACGCTGGGCAGATCGCCGCGCTGCGCGAGGCGGGGGCGAACGAGATCAAGATCAACGTGGAGTGCGCCCGCAAGGACATCTTCGAGAGGGTGTGCCCCGACCTCGACTACGACGGCATCTTCAGCATGCTCCGCGAGGCGAACAACTACTTCAAGAAAGGGAAGATGGCGTCCAACATCCTGTACGGTCTGGGGGAGACCGACCAGGACATCGACATGCTCCTAGAGAGGCTGTGCAGGATGAACGTCCTGCCCGGGCTGAGGATGGTCCGCATCAACGACATGAACCGCGACAGGCTCATCGCCGCCGGCGTCCCCATGGAGCCGCCGTCCGTCCTCAGGAGCCTGTTCCTGGCAGGATTGCAGAAGAGCGCCATGAAGCGTCACGGGCTCAATCCCGAGCGCTTCCATACGATGTGCTTTTCCTGCCAGTGCTGCGACCTGGTGCCTTTCCAGGACTTCTGAGCATTGGCAGCGGTTTCTTTTGTTTCCGCACGATGTGCGCGCGCCGTCGTTCATCGACCGGGGGATTCCGTTATATCGGGACCCCGCATACGCCGGGACATGGGAGTCAAGAAAGCCGTGGGTTCGTTCTTCGCGGGCCTGATCATGACCATCGTCCTGGTCGTAGCGGTTCCGATTTTCATCAACAACTACGTCACGGGCATCGTTGCGGACGCCGTGGGGGAGAGCAGCTTCCTCTTCATGACCTCGGATGTCATCGTGTGGCTCCTGGTGTACGGCATCCTCTTCGGGTTCATGTTCTTCCTAGGCGCCGGGGGCATCCTGAGGAAGTTCGGCATATTCGGGATCATCGGACTGATCGCCGCCTATTGGCTCATGGGGGACGTCACGGACGCCATCCTCCCGCTGCTCATCCTCTGCGCGGTTCTCGTCGTGTCGTGGAACTTCGACCTGAAGAGGAAGAAGCGGAAGGAATCGGATGCTCGCAGCAACCAAGACTGATGGGAATTTCATGGATTATGCATCCAACTAGCTGTCGCTCTTAAATATGATGGGTAGATGGCATTTCGCAGGAGACGTCTCGACCGCACCGGTCAATAGTCGTTTTCCTCCTTTAATCCGACTTTCCGCTCAATCGCGGTCGGCGTTCCTGCCTATGATTCTGTCGAATCTCGCGCAGATCTCCTCGCGGTCGGCCTTCTCGAAGTTGTTGGTGTAGAGCACCCCGTACATGACGGCGGTGACCAGGAGAGGCACCAGGAACGTGACGTAGTTGTACACGATCCTGCCGATGTCGTTGCCCATGTAGACCGACAGGAAGAACATCATCATGAACGCGCCCAGGGCGGCGAAGGCGGACAGTAGCCTGTGCCTGGCGCCCTCCCACAGGTAGTAGTCCCGGGGGGCGGACGATTCGACCTTGGCCCCGATGCCGCGGAATATCTGCCAGGGGAGGATGAGCGCGGGGATGAACATGGACAGCATGACCGTCACGGCGAGCATGGTCTTCCAGCTCATCACGTCCAGGAAGTACGGGTTCACGAACAGGTAGGACGAGATCATCAGCCCCATGACGAATTCGTACAGGGGGATGCTCAGGGAGCCCCTGAAGTTGAACAGATGGGATTCGCGCGGAGGGTTGAGCACGACCTTCTTGACGTCGATGATGGTAGGGATCATGAAGAACCTCTCGGCCTTGCCCCTGGTGCCCTCTTCGGCGTGACTCTGCAGGGTGGCCATGACCGTGGGGATGTATCTGCGAAGATACGCCGATACGACGCACGTGACCCCGATGGGGGCGAAAAGGACGACGCACAGCGTCCCCAGGAATCCGACGATCGGATCGAGGACGGGGCCCAGACGGATGCCGAGGACGCTGAGGACGTCGCTGATGGCCTGGGCGTAGTAGTACTCGTCCGTGATCCAGTTGAACAGCCACAGGATCGCCGTGAGCAGGACCGCGAACGCGAACACCGACCACTTGGAGAACACGCCTTCAGGCATGATCTTCGCGCAGGGGATGCCGATGACGGCGAAGCAGAAAGTGAACGAGAGGCACAGGATCTCTATGATCTTCACGAAGGTCGTGGCGCCGATGAAGACGACGGAGACCAGCCAGATGATCAGGCAGATTACGATGAAGTACGGGAACAGGCGGGTGATGCGGATGTCGTCCATGGTCCCGGGGCCGGGGTCCTCCTGGCGCTGGACGCGGAGGACGACCTGGTCGACCCTCTCGCTGGCGTTCTCCACGGCCTCGTCCAAGCGGCTGTTCATCGGCTGTACGAACGGTTGATGGTATATAAGGCGTCCAGCGCGTTTTCGGGGTTCCGCGGTTTGGGATGTGCGACGGAGGGACGTAGCCAGAAGGAGGATGAACGTCGATATCATGTCGATAGGTGTTCGGAATGAACAACATGGACTTCGGTGAGGGCTGTGAAGTACGAAGAGCTGAAATAACCCTTATCTTTATGGTGTCTTCAGACTACGACCGTTAGACTCGCGAACAGGGTTTGATGGACGGAGATGTGGTGCGGATAGCCGTCGGCTAAAGTCGCACCTTCGGCTTTCCTGGTTCTTGAGAACTTGGGAGGAGGCGTTTATGGAAGGAGACGCGAGAGAAATGGCCTACGGGGGGGGGGGACATGAAGTCCATACGCCTCTCGGAGGCGTGGTCGTCCCGTCCGTCGTTCTGGCAGTTTAGCCGGTTGCTCTGACGATTGGGGATCCGGAGCCCAGAGGTGGCACGGTCCGTCTATACGGGATCGGTTTGACCTCAAGGATTTCGGATTTCGGCAGGGCGTCGTACAGCGGATTTGATGCCGTACGGTCGGACAGGCTCGGATATGCGATTGTGATTCCGCACGGTCCCGTATCGATTTCTGTTACGGAAACGACACCGGGGGGGGGGATTGCTATCCCCTTCTGAATCTGGAGCGGGAACTGGACGCGGTCGCGGTTTCTCCGTGACCGGACTTTGGGTTCGGTCCATGGCAAGAAAGCAATCCGTTGAAGAAGTCATCGAAGAGGGATTCTGAGATGATTCATCGGGCGGGCGATCGCATGGCATTTGTCGCACTAGCGGACGCTCCGTCCATTTACCCTATACAGTCCAGAAAGGACCGGCCGCTTCACACCAGCTTCCGTTCGTTCGTGCTCCTCGGGTTTCCGGTTGTTGTGTCCGACACGAACTCCTCGTCCTCGTCGCCTTATGGCCTCTATGTGGGCGGGTACTCGAACGACAACACGTCGAACGCCCCGAAGTACGGGCTCTCGTACATGAATGCGTACAACGACGTGGGCAACTCGAACACGAACATAGGGGGGCGCCTGACCAAGTTCCTCATCGATGCAATCCCAACACTTACAGTGATTCTGGCCGCTGCCGAGGCGCATCCGTCGAGCCTGCGTATAGGGTCGGAGGGTCGCGCTGGCGAAAAATCTGCAAGCTCCAAAACCGGGCTGGTACCGAAAGGGAACGTTCGGGTCGAGGACAAAGGCACCGGGGCGATATGATGAGACGCGCCGGCAATTTCTTCCACGAGATCTATTCCAAGGAACTGGTGGCCGAGGCCGCCAGGCTGACCTGCAAGGGCCGGAAGGACAAGGTGGAGGTAGCGGCGTACCGTGCCAATGAGGCGGTCAACATCGATACGATGATGCACCTCATCAAGGACCACGAGTACGTCACATCCAGATACCGTTTCTGCAAGAAACTCGAACACGGCAAGGTCCGCGACATCGCGGACCTGCCCCTATTCCCGGACAGGATAATCCGTCGCGCCTATGCGATGAAGGTTATCCCGATCATAGACAGGACGTTGATAGATCAGACGTATGCGTCCCGGCCAGGCAGGGGGACGCACGCGGCGCTGGCCAAGGCCCAGGAGTACCTTCGGAAGCATCCGAAGCTGAACTTCTGCCTCGCGCTGGACGTCTACTGCTGCTACGAGAACATCAAGCCGGAGATATTGAAGGACAAGCTGGAAGGCATCATCAAGGACCCCGACGTCCTCAAGGGGCTGTTCTACTTCATCGACAGCTACCCGAGGCCGGGGATCTCCATAGGGGATTGTCTTTCGGCGGCGTTCTGCAACCTCTACTTCTCGGAGTTCGACCACTATGTCAAGGAGGTGCTGAAGGGTCATGCGTACATCAGGTACGCGGACAACATCTATCTCTTCGGCAACTCGAAGCAGTGGCTCCTCAAGATGAAGAAGGAGATGGAGACGTTCATCGGTACGCTCGGCGTCCGGTTCAAGCCCAACTGGACGATCTCCGACCTCCGCAGGGAAGGCGTGGACTTCCTCGGTTACAGGCTCTACAAGGACTACGCCCTTCTCCGCGATTCCACCAAGATACGCATGAAGCGCAAGATGAGGGAGATCGACAAGCGCCTCGAATGCGGGGGCGTTCCGACGGCTTCCGATTTCGGCTCGATCAGCTCGTACCACGGCTGTCTGAAATGGTGCGACGGCTACCGCCTGGAGCAGAAATGCCTGGCTCCGACCAGGGAAAGGGCCTTCGCGCGTCTCAAGGAGGCGAACGCCTCCGTGAGCGATTCTCAAAAAAAGGTAAAATGTGATTGAAATGAAAGCGAAGAGATACAACTTCGTGGCGGTGCTCGTCGCGGTCATGATGGCCGCCGTGGTCCTCGTCCCCGTCGTCGGATGCGATGATTCCGATGCGGATTCGGACTACTGGACCTACACGATCACGTCCGCTGGCGGGGTCACCGGTTCCGGCTCCGCCACGGCCAGCCCCACGGCCGCAGGAGCGTCCGGGACCACTGGCGAGTACACAAGTAATGACGGGAAACATGTCGGATCATGGGGATTCGACTCCGACGGATACGGGCCGTTCGGTTCGTTCTACGCCGCATTCGACGCCTGCCACGGCAACAAAATCCTCTGTCATCTGGACCCGAACAATCTCAAGTCGTCGCTCGACGGGAACATAACGATTGATGACAAATCAATGTACACGGATTCTGGAGGCGCAAAACACACCATCAACATCATGTGGGTCCTGCCCACAGTATATTGGAGCGTCGATGCCGACGGGAACCTCGTTCTGTCGAACGATCCCTCCAAAGGAACCGCATACGCGCACACCTTGACCGACGAGGACGGGGCGGAGAAGACCTACCCGTATCTGGCCATCGGCGTCTACGAGGCGTCCACCGCTTCCATCGACGGGAAGAACGTCCTCACCTCCACGTCGGGCACCAAGCCCCTCTATTCCCAGCAGAGGTCCGTCTTCAGGGAATACGCCAACAACAACACCGTGGCCACGGAGGACGGCATGACCGTCACCGGGCACGCCATGCTCTGGAACCTCTACGCCTGGCAGCTCTACAGGTTCTGCGTCCTGACCGTCGGAGGCGGATGGAACTCCCAGGGCATTTTCGGGAACGGGGACGTCTACGGAGGTCATTACGGATCATCGGTCAAAGCCACGGGGGATCTGGACAAGTCCGGTCCGTATGCAGGTAATGTCGGGAACTCCGATTCCAGCGGTTCAGAAACGTACCACTCCGATTCCGTCAAGGCGTTCATCGAGGATGCGTGGGGGTCGCTCTACGATTTCGTCGACGGCGTTCTGGTATACTACGACCAGACATCGGATGAGGTCCAGATGTATGCCACCCAGTCGTCCAAGCCGACCAACTCCTCATCGGATTATAAGACGATGATCGGCGTCCTGCCCTCATCGTGCGGATACGGTTCGACGACCACATCCTCTTCCACGAATGCGGGATTCTGGGGACTGCCCACGGATATGAGCGGTTCCGCTACATCGGGACTTTACGACTACATCTGGTCCGACACGGACTCCTCGTCCTCGTCGCCTTATGGCCTCTATGTGGGCGGGTGCTCGTACG
>CAVJLK010000068.1:0-9310 GCA_963650175.1 Ruminococcus sp. CAG:579
CAGCCAACTTCGGGGCCATCGCATCCGCACCGCTCCTCCAGAGCGTTCGGAATCCGCAGATGCGATGGCCCTCTTCGTCACAAGAACTGCAATCCGTGGCAAGGATGAGCTACCAATAATCGCGTACATCGTCAACGGAACAGTACCATGACCGCTTCCCTGTGTCCGATAACGTGAGCGGGAGATACTATCTGGGGTTCGATGCCGGGACGCAGAGCGTCAAGGTGGCCGTTTACGACGATTCTTTGCATTGCGTCGCCGAGTCGTCCCATCAGACGACCATACGCCATCCCGGCCCCCGGATGGTCGAGATGGATCCCGACGAGTACCTCCGCCTTACCATCGAAGGGATGAAGGACTGTTCTCAGCAGATGGTCTCGAAGGGATTGGAGCCTCATGGCGTCAGGTCCATCATGGGCGACGGGATCATCTGCGGGATAACCGGGGTGGATGCGAACGGCGATTCCATCACGCCGTTCGTCAACTACCTCGATTCGCGCACCCAGGAGGACGCCGACGCGATAAACTCGCAGAAGCTGTCCATATGGGGCGAGGAGACCGGGAACGCGGATGCGAGCTGCATGTTCCCCGCGCTGTTCGCCAGATGGTTCCGGCGCAACATCCCCGGATTCCGGGAGGACGGGGCGAAGTTCGTCCACAACGCCCCCTACGTCCTGATGCACCTCGCCGGTCTGAAGGCCGAGGACGCCTTCATCGACCAGGGCGCCATGTCCGGATGGGGCCTCGGCTACGACGTCGAGCGCAAGAGGTGGTCCGAGGAGCAGCTGTCGATCCTCGGCATCGACGCTGACATGATGCCCCGCATAGTGAAGCCGTGGGACATCGTCGGCGGGCTGACCCCGGAGATCGCCGAGGCCACGGGATTCCGCAAGGGGACTCCCGTATGCGGAGGCGCCGGCGACACGATGCAGTCCATGCTCGGATGCGGGATGTTCCGTTCCGGCATGGCCGCCGACGTCGCGGGCACATGCGCCATGTTCTGCGTCTCCACCGACGGCATCGTCCCGGAGCTCAGCAGCCACGGCAAGGGCCTGATATTCAACAGCGGGTCGTTGGACGACTCGTACTTCTACTGGGGGTTCATCCGCACCGGCGGACTGTCCCTCAGATGGTTCAAGGACAGCGTCTGCGGAGGGAATGTCGGATACGGGGAGCTGAGCGCCGAGGCGTCGAAGGTCCCCGCCGGTTCCGGGGGAGTAACTTTCCTTCCGTACCTCACCGGAGGATACGGCGACGAGACGGACGCCAGCGGAGCTTTCCTGAACATGACCCTCGACACCGGTCGCGGGACGCTCTGGCGCTCCGTCCTCGAAGCCATAGGATATGATTACATCGGCGTGACCGACGAGTACCGCTCGGCCGGTGTGGACCTCGGAAGGATAACGATCACGGAGGGCGGAAGCGCCGACGATGTCTGGAATCAGATGAAGGCGGACATGATCGGCAGCGAGGCCGTCGTCATGAAGACCCGCGGCGGGGCCGTCCTGACGGACTGCGCCATGGGCGCCCACGCCGTGGGCGACTTCCCGGACCTCGTGGCGAAGCTGTCCGAGTCCGCCGAGGTGGACAGGTCGTTCTCCCCCGACGGGGGGAGGACGCGCCTGTACCGTTCCCTGTACGAGGACCGTCGCAGGGTGATGAGGGGCATGATGCCCGTCTTCCCGGTCCTCAAGGGGATGACCGCTCGGTGAAGTACCTGCGACCTCTGTCCATCAGGTCCTTGAACGCCGTCGGATTGTCGCTCAGCGCCGCCTCCACCACGTCATGCACGGCGCGGTCGAACTCGTTGAGCATGTTCTCCCTGGAGGCGTTCATGTGCTGGATCTCGTAGTACAGGTACGGGTCCTCCAGCGCCACGGACCTGTTGGTGTCCATCAGCTTGTGGTACGTGGTGGACGCCACCGATTCCATGTCGTCCACGGGGATCCCGCTCCTTTCGAGGACGGTGAAGAAAGCTATGTTGACCGCATGGCTCAGCCCCAGGACGTAGGACATGTACCTGTCGTGGTCCTCCACGGGCATGGTGCGGATGTTGCCCCCGTAGTTCCCGAGGAGCGCCAGCGCATCCTCCACGGCCTCTTGGGAACCGCAGTCGCAGAGCACGACGTTGCGTCCGTACATGGATTCGGCCGAAGGCCCGAACATGGGATGCACCGAGCACACTTTCCTCTTGGAACCGAGCTCCCTGAGCACGTCTATGAACGGGGATTTCAGCGATGCGATGTCGAATATCAGCGCATCCGGCTTGCAGATGCGGTCCAGCTCCATGAGCATCCCGCCGGTGCGGGATATGGGGATGGATACGATGACCACATCTGCCCATTTAGCATCCTCGACGGTGAGCCCGTTGCCCGATGACGGGTCTATGATGTCCACGCGGTGCCCGGAACCCTTGAGGAGATCGGACATCCAGCGCCCCATCTTCCCGAATCCCCCGATGACCGCCACGTGCCTGGATGCCGATGCGGGCCTGGGCAGCGCGGCCTGGATGCCGATGGACTCCTGCATCAGGATCCTGCAGATCTCCTCCGCGTAGACGGGGTTCATCCCGTTCTCCAGGGCGAACCCCCTGTAGCGGTCGACCACGTTCTTCTCCTGCGCGATGTTGCGGACGGCCGACCCGGAGGCCACCTTGTCCTCCCCGACCATCCTGGCGAGCTCCAGCCTGCGCTTCATCAGCTTCAGGATGCCCTCGTCCACCTCGCGGATCTCGTCCCTTATGTTGTCCAATGCCATCGGAATCCCCTCGCGATCTGGTCGGCCACGGTGAGCGCCGCCATCGCTTCGACCACCGCAACCGCCCTCGGCACGATGCAGGGGTCGTGCCTCCCCTCGACGGTCACGGTCGCGTCCGATTCCGTCCTGAGATCGACCGTGTCCTGCTCGACGCCTATGGAGGGCGTCGGTTTGAACGCGGTCCTGAATACGACGGGGGCGCCGTCGCACATCCCGCCGACGATGCCTCCCATGTGGTTGCTCTCGGTGACGATGCGCCCGTCCCTCATGCGGTAGCCGTCGTTGGATTGGGATCCGCGCATTTTGGCGAGCTCGAATCCGTCGCCGAACTCCACCCCCTTGCAGGCGGGGATGCCGAACATCGCCCTGGCGAGCTCGGCGTCCAGCGCCTCGAACCAGATGCCTCCGAATCCTATCGGGAGTCCGGAGACGATGCATTCCACAGTCCCTCCGACGCTGTCCTTCTCCGCACTAATACGTTCGATGCATCCGCGCATGGAATCGTCCAGTTCCTCGGTGCAGGCCCTGGTCGCGAACATGCGGGACCCGCGCGCATCCTCCGCGGAGCGGATGGAATCGTCGCGAATATCGCCGACCGACCTGGTGAACGCGTCGACGGAGATCCCGTCGCGGGCGATCATCCGCTTGGCGATCGCCCCGGCCGCGACGATTGCGGCCGTCAGCCTGCCGGAGAACTGTCCGCTCCCCCCGAGGTCGTGCTCCGGGAACTTCAGGAGCGCCGGCAGGTCCGCATGGCCGGGACGCGGCGTGTCGTAGAACTTGGAATACTTCGAGCTGTCCGTGTTGAGGTTGGCTATCTTCATCAGGATTGGTTGCCCGGTCGCCCTCCCGTCGATGACGCCCTGGACGATCTCCACCTTGTCGGTCTCTCTCCTGGGCGTGCCTATCTTTCCGGTCGGTTTCCTCAGGGCCATCTCCTCCGTGATGAACCCCTCGTCGATCGGGAATCCCGCGGGGACACCTTCCAGTATCCCGCCGACGCAGGGCCCGTGGCTCCTGCCGAACAGGCTGAATCTCACCTTCTCGCCGAACTGATACATCGCGACGCCTCCGATCTGAGGCCGATGGCGGCCATGGACGTCGGGAATCCTGGATAGGACACCGCGGCGCATTCCGGATCCTCCATGACCACCGGTTTGTCGCATACGATCGATGCGACCGCCGCGGACATCATGATCCTGTGGTCCCCGCGGTGCTCCACGCGGCCCCCGGTCAGTCCCTTCACGCCGTGGATGACGCAGCCGTCGTCCGTGCCCTCGGCGTCCCCTCCGAGTGCCTGCAGCATGCGGACGGTGGTCTCGATCCTGTCGCTCTCCTTGAATCTCAGCTGGGGGGCCCCGTACAGTCTGCTGTCCCCCTCGGCGGTGCTCAAGAGCGTCGCCACTATCGGGAACAGGTCGGGAGCGGATCCCAGGTCGACGTCGATGCCGTGCAGCTCCTTCCTCTCCACGGTGACGGTGCGCCCGTCCACGGAGACGGAGGCGCCGGCCCGCCTCAGGATGTCTACGATTCTCTTGTCCCCCTGCGGGTCGTCCATGTCCAGCCCCTTGACCGCGCATCTCCCTCCGAGAGCCGCGGCGACCATGGGGAAGGCGGCCGACGAGAAGTCGGCCGGCACGCCGTAGTCGCACGGTCTGTACCCCTGTCCCCCCGGGATGGTGAAGACGTTGCCGTCCCTTTCAGAAGAGGCTCCGAACAGCCTCATCATGTGCGTGGTGACATCGAGGTACGGTTCGGAGACCATCTTTCCTTCGACGGTGAGGACCGTCCCGTTGTCCAGCATCGGGGCCGTCAGCAGGAGGGACGAGATGAACTGCGAGCTCACCCCGCCGTCTATGGACACGGCGCCTCCCCTGTTGGGTCCCTGTATCGTCACCGGCGGGAGGCCGTCGTCGGACGAGCATCTCACTCCGCACGATGCGAGAGCATCGAGCAGGGGCCCCATGGGCCTCTTCCTCAGGGACTCGTCGCCGGTGATCGTCACCGGCCTGTCGAACACGGAGCAGATCCCGGAGAACAGCCTCATGGTCGTCCCGGAATTCTTGGCGTCGACCGGTACGGTCGGGGCCGACAGGTCCCCTCCGTCGATCGTCGCGGCGTCGCCGTCCATGGATACGATCGCACCCATGGACCTGCACGCGTCCATTGTGGCCAGGGTGTCCGCCGAGAGCAGGCAGTTGTCCACGACGGAGCGTCCCTCCGCCATGGAGGCGAGGAACAGCGCCCTGTGCGTATGGCTCTTGGAGGGCGGGGGAGAAACCTCCCCTTCGATCCCCCCTCCGCGGAATGTGATGGTGGTCATCGGAATCGCCTCGTGGATGTCAAAATCGTTTCATCCGGGTCCAGGCCGAGATCCCTCGCGAACGAGGGGCCGTCGCCCTTCTCGACGACGATGGCCACGGCGGGCCCGGAGCCGGACATCCCCGCGCCGAGCGCGCCCATGCCCACGGCCTTCTCGGCGATGGAGTTGTCCACGCCCTGCACGGAGGATATGATCCTCCCGTTGATCGTCATGGCCTCGAAGGGCCTGTCCATCGCCATGTCGATGGCTTCCCGCATCCTCGGAGCGACGGCATGCAGCGCCTCGATCGGCATGGTGGATTTCCTTATCTTGAACCTCGGGACGGATATGACGACGTCGTACTCTCCGACGTCCCTCCTGCCGAGGATGGCGTCCTTCTTGTTGTCGGTCATCACCAGCCCTCCGAGCCCGCATCCGCAGGCGTCGTCGAAGGACCCGGTGACGGTGACCTTCGCCTCCCTGGCGCATTCGACCCCGAGCCTGATGAGGTCCACGGGATCCATGTCGTATCCGATCTCCCGGAACACGCTCCCGATGATGGCGTTGCACGCGGAGCTGCTGCTCTTCAGGCCCCTGGACACGGGGATGCCGGATTCCGTCTCCAGGCTCCAGCCCTCGGGTTCGGGGATGTTGGCTTGCCCGTAGGCTCTGCGGACGCATATCCTGGCCATGGTCTGGTCCTCGGATTCGTCGCTGAGTATGCGGACGCTGCGGTCGGGACCCCCCTCTGAGAACCTGGCGACCGTGGTCAGTCCCACGCCGATGGTGGCCCCTATCCCGCAGGGCATGGCGTTGACGACCGTGATGGATCCGTAGGATGTTCCGACAGATGTCAAAGCTGATCCCTCATGATGTCGAACATCCCGTCCACGCCGGTCCACGTGCGGAACGATGCCGCGCCCTGTCCGGCGAGCATGTCCTCCCCGCGGGCGACCCTGCATCCTCTCGAGAGGGCGTGGCGCACCAGCGGAGTCTCCTTCCCGTAGACCATGTCGAACACGGTCTGCTCCTTCTGTATCGTCGCTATGTTGATCGGGTAGGGGCCGTCGGAGTACATGCCGACCGGGGTGCAGTTGACCACGAGGTCGTACATCATCGTGGACACCGACTTCGGATCCCGGAACGAGGCTCCGAAGTCCGATGCAAGGGATCCGCCGGTCTCCGCGTTCCTGCCCGTGATCGTCACATCGCACCCGTGGCGGTTGGCGAAATGGGCGAAGGCCCTGGCGGCGCCGCCCGATCCCATGACGAGCACGCGGCGGCCCTCGATCTCGAACCCCGCCTTCTCCAGCGCGGTCCCGATTCCGACGACGTCGGTGTTGCTCCCGACCAGCCTGCCGTTCTCGTTGGTCACGGTGTTCACCGCGCCGACGGCCGACGCGTCCCTGTCCACGGCGTCCAGATGATCCATGATGTCCTGTTTGAACGGTATGGTCACGTTCATCCCGCGGATCCCGTATCCGCGGACGACCTCCTCCACCTGGTCCAGGTCCTCGGTGTCGAAAGGAAGGTAGATCCCATCGATCCCGGCGCGCCTCAGGGCGTCCTCGTGCATGGCCGGGGATTTGCTCTTGGAGAGCGGGTGCCCGATGAGCCCCAGGACGACGCAGTCGTCCCCCAGCTCCTCCATGCGCTCGGCGCTCAGCTGTCCGGGGGCCGTGGGCTCCCCGACGTATCCGAACGTGAACTCGTTCCCCAGGAGCGAGGCGCGTATGCGCGTGACGGTGCCCAAGGGTCCCATCCCGAGGATCACGTGCCTCCTGCCGACGGACCTCGCGGCATCCAGGATGCTGGTCAGGTCCCTGAGGGAGTTGACCGCGAACGCCCCCTTGGCGATGTCGCAGTCCATGCCCCTGAGCGTGGAGACTATCCTCTCGGCCGTCGGGGTGCCCTCGTAGTCGTGATGGGACGCCACGATCCCGACCTTCGTATCCGGCCTGGGCTCCTCGCCGATGTCGATCATGCCCGAGAACCCTTCCGGCAGGATGCCCAGGTCCACCGGGCCGCGGTAGGTCACGAGGAGGTCGCGGTCATCGACCGCGGGCACGGAACCAAGGAGGTCCAGGCGGATCTCCACCATCCCCGTGTCGCAGTCCTTCAGGTCTTCGGCGGAGCCGAGGGAAGCGCATACCCTCATCGGAGCTCCGTGATCGTCTCGTCGATCTTCATGCCGAAGTGGCGTCCGCCCTGCTCCAGTTTCGCGAGGACTTTGTCGCCCTTCTTCAGCGCGGACACGGATATGGCGCCGTCCCTCGTGACGAGCTTGACGGTCTCCGCGTTCTGCAGGATGGTGGTGTGCTTCCTCTCGCCGTCGGTGGCGGTGACCAGGACCATCGGCCTCTGCTCGACCTTGCACCTGCCGACGGAGGACATCCTGGTCCTGCCGTTCCTGTCCACGAGGACGATGCTGTCCCCGGACCTGTACTCGGACAGGTACCTGGTGCGGCCCTCCGGGCCCATGGCGTACGCGTGGACGGCGCCGGCGTTCACCCTGAACGGCCTGGCCGCGACGTACCCGTTGTCCTCGCTCTCGCTCTGAACCAGGAACAGGCACGCCGCCTGGGAGCCGATGAGCATCCCCTCGCCGGGGACCATGTTGGTCACGGTGTCCACGCACACGCGGTCGCCGATCTCGATGTTCCTGACGTCGAGCACCTCCACCTCGGAGAGCTCGACCGAGCCGGTGTCCTGCAGGATGTCCGAGAACCCGCGCAGGGCGTTGGGGTCGTCGGTGCAGACGACCACTCCGTCGACCCCCTTCTCGAGGGTCTGCATGTACAGCTTGGCCTGTTCGATGTCGTCCGCGCACGCCAGGACCCTGGTCCCGGTGTCGCGGAACTTGGCTATCATGTTCTCCAGGGGGATGACTGTCCAGTCCCTGGAATCCAGGATGACGCCCTCCCTCTTGCCGGCGAGGGACAGTGCGCGGTCCTGGTCCTCGGGGGTCCTGAGCTCGACGATCTCGTAGCCGCCGTTCAGGACGCCGCCGTCGTTGACCATGATGGCGACCTTCCCGAACTCGGCGAAGTCCTCGTCGCCGGGACGGACTATCGCCGTCCCGATGCCAGATTCCAGCGCCGAGAGGACCATCTCCTTGCGGTCCTCCCTGTCGTCGGGCACGTCGGCCCTGACCCAGATCTCCTTGTTCGCCATGCGGATCAGCTCAGGTTCTTCTTCATCGACTCCTCGACGGTGTAGCCGTTGAGGACGATGTCCGATATCGCGCGGGTCATGCCTTCGACGTTCCTGTGCTGGAACACGTTCCTGCCGATGGACACGCCGTGCCCTCCGGCCTCGATGGAGTCGTAGACCATCCTCAGGATCGCATCGTCGGAGTCCATCTTGGGACCGCCGGCGATGACGACGGGAGCCAAGGCACCCCTGACGACGTCCTTGAAGGTGTCCGGGTCCCCGGTGTAGCTGCACTTGACGACGTCGGCCCCCAGTTCGGTGGCGACGCGGGCGGCGTGGGCGATGGCCTGCGGGTCGTAGGAGTTCTTTATCTTCGGTCCGCGGGCGTAGGCCATCACGAGGAGGGGCATCCCCCATTCCTCGCAGTCCCTAGAGATGCGTCCGACGTCCTCGAGCATGTCGGGTTCGGTCTCGGCGCCCACGTTGATGTGAACGGAAACGGCGTCGGCCCCCGTCTTGATGGCCTCTTCGACCGTGGCGACGAGGACCTTGCTGTTGCTCGTCACCCCCAGGTCGGTGGAGGCGGAGAGGTGGAGGATCAGACCGATGTCGTGTCCGCTGCTCCTGTGGCTGTAGCGGATCAGACCCTTGTGCATGAGGACCGCCGTCGCGCCGCCGTTGGCGACGTCGTCCACGGTCTTCTTCATATCGTACAGTCCCTGGGTGGGTCCGATGGATATGCCGTGGTCCATCGGAACGATCACGCAGTTGCCCGTGTTCCTGTCCATTATCCTCTCAAGCCTGACGCTCTTTCCGAACATAGTCTCACCATGCTACGTGCTAGCACGCCACAATATGAATCCATATTTTACCGTTGCGCGTGCACGTTCCTACGCGCGCGTATGCGCGATTCGTCTTTAATCCATCGGACGAACGTGCATTCTTTAGGAAACACCGCTGGAACCGGCGGTCCGGGCGGACCCGATATGTTTTTAACAGGACCTGGATTACACGGGTCCAACGGGCTGATAGATCAGTTGGTTAGATCGCCTGCTTTGCAAGCAGGAGGTCGCGAGTTCGAATCTCGCTCAGTCCACT
>CAVJLK010000069.1:0-9168 GCA_963650175.1 Ruminococcus sp. CAG:579
TGGAAGTCGTTTTCTTGCGTTCCGGTCGGGATTCGGTCAGTTTTGAATTTACGTGATTCCGAGACGTTCTCCGAATAGCCTTCGGCGCGCTTCGACCAATAGGACCTGACATCGTCCAGACGGCTCATGGGAGCCGAGTAACACGAATTCATTTTTAATGTTACGCGACGGATGCCTGATGTTGCACCCGACAGGTCATCGGACTTCGCGTCGAAGTGCGAAGAGATGAAATAGCGTCGATACGTGGTTCGATACAGAACGCGATTCTCCCGCCTGGAATGGTCGGGCGGATCTCGCGAATCAGAGAACCTGGGTCCCGAGCACCCAGGAGGTATTTCATAATGATATTCGAAAGGAAATCCGAAATGTGGGGGGGGGGGATTCCGCCACTCCCGTCCAGAAAGGGTCATAAATCTCCGATCGTCTACATATCCGCTGTTTTTGCAGTCATTATCATGCTGTCGGTCGTTTTCATGCCGGCGATATCCGAGGATTCGAATGCGACCTCATCCGACAGCTGGGTGTGCACGATCGCTCTGGACGGGACGTCCCTAACAACAAAGTACTCGATAAACGGAGGGGAACTTACAGACGCAACAGCCGTCAAAGGCTTCGGGGACGGGAAGACCGAAGGATCCTGGAGATACGACGAGCAGACCGGATACGGACCGTTCGGTTCGTTCTACGCAGCTTTCGATCCAAATAACAGCAACGAAATGGTCTGCCATCTGAACCCGTACAACCTCAAGGAGGCCGTCGGCGGGGGGACGAGCGTCGTCTTCGATGGGAAGACTGTGAACATCTCCGAATGCAATATCATGTGGTGCCTTCCGAAGGTTTACCTGTCCGTGACCAGCTCCGGGACAGGCGTCGGAACAATGATAATGGCCAGCGACGAATCGTACGGAGGTGTGTTGGCACCCGCGTTCACCGTCGGAGGCAAAGACTACAACTATCTTGCCCTCGGGGTCTACGAGGCCACGTCCGACGGAACCAAACTCGGATCCGTCAGCGGGCTGATTCCACAGTATGATACCTCATTGGCCCAGTTCAGGACCGAAGCCAAGAATAACAGTATGGTTGAGGGTTCCCTTTCACAGCTGTGGAATTTCCATCAGTATCAGCTCTACAGGCTCTGCTCACTGGCGGTCATGGAGAACTTCGATTCCCAGGCCCAGGTGGGATACGGTAATGCCTTCAACTCAGACTTTTATGGCTATTCCCAGACCGGGTCGATGGATTCCGAAGGGCCATATTTCGGGACCTCTGATCACAATGTCGATGGCGCCAAACTCTTCGTCGAGAACGCCTGGGGATCCCTCAGTGAATTCATCGATGATGCGTGCTGGCAAAATGGCCTCTATGCGGGACAGAACATCAATCCGTCGTTCGCTCTGTATCAGGATAACACGTTGGATAAAGACTTGGTCTATTCCAAGTTGTTAAATGGTCCCGGAACTAGCCCGTACTCCACGGACATATTGAGCTGGGGGTTTCCGGAGGCTGTCGGCGATTCGTGTAGCACAGTTGCCCCAGATTGTATTAACAGCTCAGTTACCAGCTATGCTGCAATCCTCGTGGGCGGTAGCCGTAATGATGGGGAGGCCGCAGGCCTTACTTATCTGATGGACGATGACGGCGGTGGCTACTACTACCGTAGCGGAGCCCGTCTGGCCTTCTTATTCACCACTGATTCCATGGCGAGATTATCCGTGAGATACGTGGATGACGAGACGCTACTCAGGTCGGACAGTGTTCAAAAGGAACAGCCGTATGCCATATCCGATCTGATACCAGAGAAGGAGAATTTCACCTTCGGAGGATGGTCCTACGGGGACAAAATATACGATCCTGGAGAGGAGCTCCCAATAGGCGATTCCGACATCACCCTGACGGCCATCTGGATTTCCAGCATCGCCCCGGTTCCCGTCATCCCGATTATCCCCGACACCGTTGAACCCGAAGAACAAGGTGCGGTTGTACCGATAGTCGTCGAAGAGGAGCACGGGTTCTGGCTGCAGAAGAACGGGAAATCGATCCTGATCTTCGCTATCATCGCGGCAATAATCGCGGAACTGGCGGTCCTGACCGTATCTCGGGACAGGTGAGGATCTTCCGGTCCCGCCGTCACCCTCTGAGAGACATTGGATTCGACGATTCGACCAGTGTGGGAATCAGGATTTCCGGATGGGACCTATCAGAATCGAAGGAGAACGGAGAAAGTTCAGGCCTCAGTCGAGAAGGAATCCTGAACAGTCACCAACAAGGTGCGAAGAGATGAAATAGGGCCAGCATATGGTTCGACGCGTGAAGCGGTTCTCCCCCGACCGGAAGCGATCGGACGGACGTCGCACATCAGAAACCTGGGTCCCAGGCACCCAGGAGGAATCTCATGATGACTCTCGATAGGAAATCTGGAAGAGGTGGGGGGGGGGATTCCGGCCCATTCTCGTCCAGGAAGAGCCATGATTCTGCGACTGTCCACGCATTCGCTGTTTTCGCAGCCGTCATAATACTGTCGGCCGTCTTCGTGCCGACGATACCCGAGGATTCGGTTGCGACCTCCTCCGACAGCTGGGCGTGCAGAATCACGATGGACGGGACGACGCTGGTGACGGAGTACTCGGAAGGCGGAGGGGACTTCGTCCCGACGGCGGCCGTCGAAGGCTTCGGAGACGGAAAGACCGAAGGCTCCTGGGGATACGACGAGGACGGGTATGGACCGTTCGGTTCGTTCTACGCCGCATTCGATCCTAATAACAACAACGAGATGGTCTGCCATCTGAACCCGTACAACCTCAAGGAGGCCGTCGGCGGGGGAACAAGCGTCGAGGGCGACGGGAGAACGGTGAACATCTCCGAATGCAACATCATGTGGTGCCTTCCGAGGATCTATCTGTCGCTGGAGGACGACGGAAACACCATGGTATTGGCCAGCGACGACACCTATGGGGGGACACTGGCGCCCGCATTCACACTGAAGGACGGGGACAAGTCCACCGATTACAACTACCTGGCCCTCGGCGTATACGAAGCGACGTCCGACGGCACCAGGCTCGGGTCAATTAGCGGGACGTCCCCGCAGAGCAGGGCTTCGCTTACTACGTACAGGACTGAGGCGAAGGCCAACCCGATGGTGGAAGATTCGGTAGCCCAGTTGTGGAACTTCCATCAATACCAGCTGTACAGGCTCTGCTCACTGGCGGTCATGGAGAACTTCGATTCCCAAGGACAGGTCGGATACGGGAACATCGATCGCAGTGACCTGTTCCGCGCCTCCCAGACTGGTGCCTTGGATATCGGCGGTCCGTATCAGGGGACCTCCGGCCAGAACCAAGACGGAGTCAAGCTCTTCATCGAAAACTCCTGGGGATCGCTATGGGAGTATGTCGACGACACGGCATGGTATGGTGGGATTTATGCGGGTCAGAACGTCGACCCGGCGGATGCGAGTGACGGTAATTACACCGCGAACAGGACTCATGTTTATCCCCATGAGTTTCAGGGTTGGGGGACCAATCCGTCTACAGAAAAGGACTGCTGGGGTCTTCCGACGGAGGCATCTTCGAATTCAGGAGAATACGGCACCTCTGTGGCTCCGGATTATATCTGGAGCGGCAGTTCCGGTAGCGCGCTCATAGTGGGCGTCTCCTATAACAGTGACAGCTCCCAATCGGGCCTCTCCTGTCTCGACTTCGACTCCGGGATGGCCGACGGCACCGGCGGGTCCCGCCTGGCCTTTCTATTCGCCGCCGATCCGGGGGCGAAACTGTCTGTGAGATACATGGACAACGGGACGCGGCTGGCATTGGATGGCGTTCAGAGAGGACAGCAGTACACGATATCCGATCTGATACTGGTGAAAGAGGGTTTCACGTTCGCGGGATGGTCGGATGGGACCGACGTATACCGTCCGGGCGACAATATCACCGTGGAAAGGAGCATCACCCTGACTGCCGTATGGGGCCATATGGTAACCTTCGACCTCAAGGGAGGGGCATGGAATCTGGAGGATACCATCGCGGCGGAGAGCGGTTCGTATGAGGTTCCCGCCACCATCCCGACGAAGAACGGATTCGTGTTCAAGGGATGGAAGTGCGGGAACGAAACCATCCTCCCGGGAGGAATCATCGATCTGAATTCAGACGTGACCCTCCAGGCGGTTTGGATGCCCAAGATCGTCCCGATCATTCCGGACAGCGGGGACGATCCGATGGAGGTAGTCATCGACAAGAAGGACGGATCCGGGTCGGGAATCGATGGCAAGTCCATCCTGCTGATTGCCGCCATTGTCGCGATAATTGCGGAACTGGCGGTCCTGACATTATCCAGGAAGAGATGAGAGGCATTCGGGAGACGCACCGTTTTATCCGGACACCCCGTGGCGTCCCCCATGAGATCCGAATCGCTCTGCGCTTTCGCGGCAATCGTATCGGCCCTGGCGCTGATCCTGTCCGCCCTCGCGCTCTACGAATCGCTCAAGGACGACAACCAACAAACGGAATACACGCTCTACTTCGGCATGGATCCCGGCGCATCCGAGACGGACAAACAGAAACTGAAGGACCGCGCGGTGGAGATCGCCACCGGGGCGGGATTCGGATACACCTGCCACTGGGCCGAGGGAGGCTACGCAGACGGAAGCGACGTCGTCAAGGGCCAGGAGACCCTGGTGTTCATCATGGCCCACGCCACAGGGGACTTCGTCCAGGACCTGGCGCAGAAGATCAAGAAGGAGTTCGATCTGGACACCGTCATGATCGAGACGTCCCGCGTGACCATCGATTTCGAGTGATGCCCGATGCAGTACGACCCGGGAATCGAGATATCGACGGACGACGACGTGTACCCGCCGTCGGACGACAGCGCGCTCCTCATCGAGTCCCTGGACGTCCGCCCCGAGGAGAAGGTCCTCGAAGTGGGCTGCGGATCCGGCGTCGTATCGATCCACATGGCGAAGCACGGATGCTTCGTCACCGCCGGGGACATCAATCTCAAGGCTGTGGAGCTGACGCGCAGGAACGCCCGCCGCAACCGCGTGAGGATCGATGTCGTGGAAACCGACGTCTATTCCGGCGTCGCAGGGAGGTTCGACTCGATCGTCTTCAACCTCCCGTATCTCCCCGTCGACGAGGAGGGGCTCCTCGCGAAGGCGTGGTCCGGGGGACCCGACGGCATGGGCCCCCTCCCGGAGCTCCTGGAAGGAGCCGACGAGCATCTGGAGGAGAACGGGAGGATTGTCATAGTCGTCTCCTCCCTAATGGACGGCCACGCCCTCGAGGAGACCCTCGAGGGCTGGGACCGCAGGGTCCTCGGAGAGGAGAAGATGTTCTTCGAGAAGCTCTCGGTCCTCGAGCTCAGGCGTCCTCCACGTCGACATCCATCGACGGGCGGGGCGGATACGGCTTCGCCGACAGTACCAACAGCCCGATGTAGAACGCAATGTTCATCGCGATGTACCCGGTAAGAATCGTCTGCACCGAATAGCTCCCAGGCAGGATCCCCACCACCAGGTTGGGGATTGCGGCGCACCCGTACGATGTCAGGTATATCGTGGAGAACGTTCCGGCCCTCTGCGCTTTCGTCGCCCTGCCCAGCAACTCCGAAACACCCGCGGTGAACGCTATCCCCTGCGATATCCCGGCGATTATGCTGAACCCGCAGAACAGGAGCAGGTTGTCGAACGCCGCCAGGGAAACCAGCATCATCACGGTGCAGAACGTGTACACCGTCAGCCCCTCCCTCTGGGCGCGCCTGGTCTCGAACCTCTTGGCGAAGAAGCTCCCCAGCGCGTTCGGAAGAAGAAGGGAGGTGAACACCGCCGCCGAGATGAACGCGTCGTGCACCCCGAACTGCTCCGAGACGATCACCGCGCTGAATGATTGCGAGAAACCTCCGAACGCCCATGTGGGGATGAACACCATCGCCGACGCCGCGAACAGGCGTCCGCACCCCTCCGGCAGCGTGATCCTGGGAATGAACGACCTCACCAGCCCCGGCTTCCTCTCGACGGTCTCGCGGGAGAACAGCGTGAGCACCAGGATGACCACGACGGCGACGACCACCGCCCAGAAGTAGGATGTGTACGGGACCCCGGCGTACGTGACCAATCCTCCGGAGGCGAACGCACCGGTCGCCAATCCCAATGTCGGAGCGCTGCTGGTGATCATCGGCCCGACCCACTTCGGGAGACCGACGGAAAGGTCCACCACGTACGCTGCCACGGTGCTCGATCCGAGACCGCTGGCTATCCCCTGGACGAGCCTCCCTACCATGATCATGCCCGGGTCGCTCATCATCGCGAACGTGACGGCCCCGCACACGGATATGGCGAGGATCATCACCGTGGACGGACGTCTGCCCAGATGGTCGGATATCCTCGGGAAGAACATCAGCGGGATGACGGTACCCAGCAGGTACCACATCGAAGCCATGGACAGCTGCGCATGGGACAGCCCCAGCTCCTCCTGCCACATCGAATACAGCGATATGGGCGATCCGGAGGCGAAGTACAGCACTATCAGCGCGGCTACCGCCACCGCGAAGCTGATCCTGGTTCTCGTATCGGTCGTATCGATCAGTCCCTGATGAAATTGGTGAACATCGTCGCCTCGTACACCGGCAGATCGACGCCTTCGCGCCTGCCCGCCTCGATGCACTTCAGGAGCCACGCCATGTTGGCCCCCAGGGTCCTCATGGTCTGGAGGCCCTCGACGTCCCTCTCGACCTCCTCGGGCGTGTTGCCATGGACCTGGTTCCAGTACTGGGAGGACACGACGGGCATGTTGGAGATCTGGAAGTACTTGTTCAGGCGGTCGAAGGACGCCGAGGCGCCTCCGCGACGGCAGGACACCACCGAGGCTCCGAGCTTCCCTGCCATGCGTCCGAACGTGGAGTAGAAGAACCTGTCCGCGAACGCGCATATCTGCCCGGACGGGCCGGAGTAGTACACCGGCGACCCCAGCACTATGGCGTCGAACTCGTCGAGACGGGAAGCGAGCTGATTGACCTGGTCGTCGATCACGCAGCACCCGTTCTTGGCGCAGTACCGGCATCCCCTGCATCCGGGCATGTCGCTGTCCAGATGGACGATCTCGGACTCGATGTCCCTGGACCCCAGCTCCTCGGCCAGCTCGATGAGAGCCCTGTGGGTGCACCCCTTGGCGTGGGGGCTTGCGTTGATGAGAAGCGCTTTCATGAATCACCGATTCGCAGGGTTGCGTATAAAGCCTGCTGGAACGGCGTCGCGACCCTCGGACGTACTTCCCGAGCATGGCGGTCCCGTCGAGACCGTTGTCGATGATCTCGATCCTGCCCTTGGGGACCTTAATCCAGAATGCGAGCCCGACGAGGATGACCTTCCCGGGCATGCCCAAGTAGTACCTCTGTTTGTGAATCTGCCTGATAGCTTCGTTCACCTCGGCGTCCAGCTTCTTCTCGGAATCAGCGATCTTAAGTTCGAATATGAGGCAGGGCCTCGTCTTGGACTTGCTCCTGAGGATGATGTCTATCCTTCCGCTGCCCTGTTCGCATTCCGTCCTGACGTCGTACATCTTCGACAGTCCGTGCATGATGGTCAGCATCACCGCCTGGTAGGTGTTCTCGGCGAGGTTCATGTAGCTCGTTCCGAGCATGATCCTCTGCAGCACCTTGACCATGGTGTCCACATCTCCTTCGAGGACCGCTCTGTTGAAGTCGTTGAAGGCGGAATCCGATACGGGATAGATGTCCTGCAGCATCCTGCGGACCGCATCCCTGACCTCCTCGTCGGGTATGGACACCTTGTACCGTCTCTTCTTTGCAGGGACCGCCTTGAGGTACCCGGAGACGGCCATGAGGCTGTACAGGGACTTCCCTGAGGTCTCCAGTTCGCCGTAGGCGAGCCTGCCGTCCAGTTCGGTCTCGATGCTCCCGCCCGCGACCAGTTCGAGGATATCCGCATAGGTGTCGTCGTTCAGGCCCTTCAGGAGATGCCTGATCAGCACGTTGTCTCCCGTGTTGATCCAATATGGTTCGGCCTCGAAACCCGATGCTACATAGTTCATGACACTGTACGGGTTGTACACCTCGGCGTTGCCGAAACGGTAGCCGTCGTACCACTTCTTGGCCTCCCTGTATTTCTTCGGATTGCCGTAGTATCCGAGGAGCTCCTTGACCTCGTCGGCGGTAAACCCGAACCTCTCGTCGCCGAGCTTGGAGAATATGCCGTACACGGACACGTTGTTCAAACCGGAGAATATGCTCTGCTTGGCAATCTGCATGACCCCGGTCATGTAGGCCATCTGCCTGTTCTCGTTCGTCTTCAGGGAGGCCTCCAGCAGATCCTTCAGGAATTTGAGCATCTTCTCGTGCGGTTCCTTCCCGTACGAGTACGTCGCGGCGGCGTCGTACTCGTCGATGAGGATTATCGGTTTGATGCCGGTGGCCTTGAATATGGCACCGGACAGGTCCTGTATCGATGACGAGAGGAATGATTCGGGCATGTTCCTTTTGTCGAGGTACTCGAAATTATCCCTGATCGAAACATCCAGGCCCTCATCGTCCAGAAGATATCTGTGGGGTTCGTACGCGGCCTTGATTGCGATGCGCATCTTGTCGAGATGCCCGTCGTACGTGTCGGTCTTCGTACCGCTCAGATTCAGACGGATGACCGGGAAGGCGTTCTTGTACTTCTCGAATTCCGGGTAGTCGGAGATCGCCAGCCCGTCGAACCATGTGTTGCCTTTGTATTCAATGTTGAAGAACGCGTCCAGCATGGAGAGGTTCAGGGTCTTCCCGAACCTGCGCGGACGGGGGAACAGATAAACGCCGTCGGAATCTCCTTCCAAGATGTCCTTGATGAGGAGCGTCTTATCGACGTAGTACTTGTCCTTCTCGCGGAGTTCCGCGAACGACAATCCTCCGAGGCTTATCTGTTTCATGCAACCTATAACCCATCACGCATTCATAAGCGTTCGGGAAACGTATCCGGATGACCTTCTCCGGTTCCCGATAGGCATGGATTCAACATGTGGCAGATTGCATCCATCATAGGTTTCTCACGCAATGTGCCATACCGATCGACGGGAAATCGTCGATTTCCGCCCATTTCTGAACGTTTTTCCCGATTCCGCCCGCATCTCCGATTCCGCGCATCACGGGCGGCCCTCCGGAATCGGGGCCGATCCG
>CAVJLK010000070.1:0-9112 GCA_963650175.1 Ruminococcus sp. CAG:579
GCCCTGCACCTCTTCCCCGAAACAGGATCTCTGTCCGGGTGCATGATTGTGATTCGATTCTGAATCCTTACCGCCAGGCGGTAAGCGCGAAATCCCCGCACACGAGGGAAGTATATAACCCCTTTGCTCGACGCGGTTTTTCCACGATTCGATTCCGAACCGGTACGCTTGATTCAACGACCAGAGGCCGTAACCACACGATGCGTCGCATCGCGCATTACCGTGGAAGTGGCACTCCTATATAAAGCTTATTTTTTGGATGGTTTCGAAATGGTTTCAGAACGTGAAGCGGACGTTGTTCTGGCCGAGAGCGCGGGAGTATGTCATGGAGGTGCACATGCCCTTCGCGATCTGCAGCCCGTTCCCTTCCCCGTCGAACGTCATGGGATTGAACAGCGCGCCGTCGTCGCGCACCGTCACCGACGTCTCCTCCCCCGTCCGGACCACGATGTCCATGAACCTGTCCGGATCCGACTTCAGCGCGTGTTCGCACACGTTCAACGCGAGCTCTTCGCAGCACAGGAGCGCACGGTCCGCCCTGTTCTTCGGTATCCCGTTGGACCCCAGGAACGACGATATCGAGTCCAACGCATCGCCGATGTCGCTGCCGTCCCCCTTCACGGACACCACCATGGTGGGGACGGAGGGCACGCGGCCCAGGAGGAACCCGCGCAGGGACGGGTCCCTGCGGCGCATCACGACCGATATAGCCGCGATCACGGCGAGCATCGCCAGCTCCCCCAGGGAGAAGGACGCCCATATCATGTCGGGATCCGACCCGACCGTCGACACGGCGACCCCCATGACCATGAGGGGCTGGAGGACCGACACGGCGATCGAGATCTTCCTGTTCCCGAGGACCTGGAAGAGGATCATTATCGCATAGTTGACCCCGTAGAGGATCACGCTCGGGGCGAATATCCTCAGCGCGGACGAGGACGACTCCACCATGGACGCGTCCGTCACGCCGAAGAGGTTGCAGAAGAACCCCGGTGCGAGGATCACGACCGCCGCCAGGGCCCCCAGGGACGCCAGCAGGACCTTCGCCATAGTCCTCGTCAGATACGAGATGCCGTCCATGTCCCCGGAACCGTAGAGCGTCCCGCCCACGGGCTGTATCGTCTGACACGTCCCGCCGATGATCATGGACCCCAGCATCAGCACGTTCATGGCGACCGCCATGGTGGCCATCCCCGACTCCCCGAGATACTCCAGGGTCAGGCCGTTCATGCAGAGCATCTTGGCGACCATCATCAGGGACGCCAGCGCCACCGGCGCTCCGAACAGCAGCATCTGCGGGATGTACCCCGAACCCCCGGCCTCCGGACGGAACAGCGTGGTGGCGCGGCTCCTGGCGAAATGCGCGATTATGATCGCGGTCCCGATCGCGAACCCGGCCGCCATGGCCGCGGACGCCCCCGCCATCCCCCATCCCATATGCACGAACAGTATGCACAGCACCGCCGAGGATACGTTGGCCGTCACCAGGGCGGCGGTGGCCGTCCCGGGGGAGCCGTCGACCCTGACGAACATCGCCAGACCCGGCAGGAACAGGTACGCGGCGGCGCCGACGAGCGCCACCCTCGCGTAGTCCTCGACCAGGGGGAGGAGCCCGTCGCTCGAACAGAGCGCTCCCGCCACCGCGTCGCACATCGTGAGGCCGATCGCGGCGAAGACGACGCTGATCGCCGCCAGGAGGACGATCGCAGAAGCGAATATGCGGCCGGTCGCCCCGGTCTCCCCCTTCCCCACGAGGACGGCGCAGAGCACAGCGCCCCCGGCGCACACCAGCGCCGTCACGGCATTGTACATCTGGATCAGCGGGGAGACGAGGTTCACCGCGGACAGCTCCTCGTGCCCCATCATGTTCCCGACGATGATCCCGTTGACCACGACCCCGAGGGTCGTGGCCATGACGGCGAGGATGGTGGACGCCGCGAATGTCCGGAAGGCCTTGTTGACAAGGTACGGCGAACGGCTCATCTGCGGTCCACCACCGGGGTGACCTTCAGGCTCGTCCTGTTCACGATGAACCCGTCGCTCCCCACGTTGCGCACCTCGAATCCCATCAGACCGGTCGGCAGCGTCTTCGCGAAGGAGTCGTACTCCCCGACGAGCATCTCCGCCGCCCTCTCCGTCGACACCGAGTCGTCGTCCACGCACACGACCATCCTGTCCTCGAGGCCGTCGTGGTCCAGGATGATCTGCATGTTCCCCCTGTACCCCAGATTGTCGTCGAAGAGCTTCGATATCCTCCTGAAGTTGAAGAACGTCCCGCCGATGCGCATCACGTCGCCGTATCTCCCCAGGAGTCTGAACCTGGGCTCCCTCCTCCCGCAGGGGCACGGGCCCTCGATCCACTCCCCGAGGTCCCCGATCTCGTACCTCTCGGTCCTCCCGTTCTCCCTCAGGTATCCGGTGAAGATCAGCCTCCCGGACTCCCCGGGGCCGACGGGCTCGTCGGAATCCGTCTTCAGGATCTCCAGCCTCTGTATCTCGGAGTTCAGGTGGAACTCGTTCCTGCCGCACCATCTGCAGCAGTAGCCCATGGTGCCGGTCTCGTTGGCCCCGTAGAGCATGGACTGTATCTCCTCTATCCCGAACTCCTCCCGGAGCCAGTCGACCTGGCCCTTGGAGAACATCTCCCCGCCGTAGAGGATCTTCCTTATCCTCCCGTACCCCTTGAGGAGGTCGCGGTTCTCCTGGAAGACCTTGATTATGTAGCTCGGCGCGCCCATGACCGCGGTCGCCCTGCCGATGACCATGTACTTCGCCACGAGGGCGGTGTCGTCCAGACCGCTAATGTTCAGGTTCCGGACGTGCATGGCGTCGAATATCGAGATGAAGAAGTTCATCCCGCCGTAGAGGTTCCCCGCCTTGAGCAGATCGGCTACCACGTCGGCGTCGGGATCCAATCCCAGGGCCATCATGCCCTTCACGCCGGGCTGGACTATGTACCTCCGGTAATCGCCGTCGCTGTAGCTGCAGAACACCGGGTCCCCGGTGGTCCCCCCGCTCTTGGTCAGGACGCGGGTGCCGTCCTCCGGTATCGGGGGGTAGTCCTTCTTCCCCTGTATCGGCCCGGTGCCGACGAAGGGCTCGGGCTCCCTGAGCTCCCTCATGCTCACGATGCCGTTCATCGGCATGTCCATGCGCATGGAGACGCGCCTCATGAACCTCGGAAGGGCGAATCCACCGTCGTGGGGCTCCCCCGGATAGCTGGCGCTCATGGAATCCACCGGCGTAATCCTCTGGACGCCGGCGCGGTAGAGGGACGCGGATATCCCCTCGAGCTCGTCAAGGGTGCAGGCGAGACCGCATGTCTGGAGGTACCTGCGCATCCCCCTCAGCCCGGCGACCAGGCCGTCGTGCCCCAGAGGGGACAGCCAGACCGTCCTGAACAGGGGTGACGGCATGAATTTGGTCGAATAGCTCACTAGGATCCTGTACGTGTGCTGCGGATCCTCTACGACGTTCCCGTCGTTGTAGTAGAGGTCGCTGCGATGGAGCTCGCGGACCGTGGTGATCTCTGCGGATTCGGCGCGGTCGGGCGCGATCCGCGGGAGCGTCTCCCTCGCCTCGTCCAGGGCCTGGGCCAGGAGGGATGCCATCCTGTCGACCTCCTCCCTGCTGTCCGTATCGACGAGGACGCACTGCGGACTGGAGCAGGACTGCTGCTCGTTCCTGCAGACGCTCCTGGCGATCCTGCGTGCGGTGTCGATGTCGATGCGGGACGGGGTGACGTAGGCGAAGCTGATCTTGTGTCCCCATTCCACGACGGGCGTCCCGCGGGGCGCCTCGGCGCGGATGGCCGCGATGGCCTCCTCCCCTCCCCAGGCGCTGATGCAGTCCGCGCGGTCCATCATGAACTGCATCGTCTCCTTGTCGGACGAAGGGACCCTGAGCATGTAGATGCGGTCGCCGATCCCCGGGAATCCGCAAAGGTAGAGGAGAACCTCCGTCGCGAAGTCCCCCAGGTTGCGTGCGACCTTGAGTATGTTGATGTTGCCGGTGAGCAGCCCCTCCATGGCCGCCGCGGGGGCGACGATGGGGGAGTTCCCGGCCGTGATATGCAGGAGCACCCCAACGGGGCTCCATCCCTCGTAGTGCTGCCTCTTCGGATCGATCCTCGATATCTCGAACGGGTCCTCCGTCCCCAGCTCGGCCATGAGCTTCCTCGTGATGGATTCGCGGGACATCACGTCAGCCAGAGCATCTAGTATCGCATCCGGGTCGTTGGACCCGTCGCGTATCAGCGCTTCCCTCATGCTGCCGGCGTCGCCGGACCTTATCTTCTCCGACAGCGACGCGCAGGCGTCCATCACATCGGATATCCTCAGCGGCTCCGCCAGGGTCTCCTCGATCTCGGAATCGAGGTTCTCCAGGAGCCCGTCCAGGGATTCGACCTTCCTTCCTCTCCATATGTGCGACATGTCAGCGCCTCCTGAGCAGCTCGGACGCCGCGATGGCGCAGCTCTTGTTCCTGCTGGTGCCCGCCCTCCCGAGTATCTCGAACCACGGAGCGGGGTTTCCGCAGCCGCAGGATCCGGCGGGATGCCTTATCGCCAGGTCGCCCAACAGCAGGCTGGGCACCGGCACGCCGGTGTTGATCGGCGAGATCACGTTCACGAAGCCGGGCTCCCCGTCCTCCACCGGCTCCAACGTGACCGGGTCGCGTATGACCACACGGCTGTAGATCGGGACGTGGAGATGGTGGTTGTCGCAATCCGTGTACGCCACGCCGTGCTCCACGGCGCCGTAGGACTCGTGGCAGCAGGTGTGCGGGAGACCCAATCTGTCCTCCACGTAGTCGCGGAACTCCTTCGGCGAGAGCTGCTTGTCCACGAAGCCCTTCCATCCCCCGCCCATCATGACCAGGGAATCCTTGTTCAGCTTCAGCGGGGGCATGCCCATCTCCCTCATCCTCTCCAGCGTGAAGTACAGGAAAGCCGGGAACCCGAGGATCCTCACGGGGCATCCGTCGGCCTCGAACCTCCTCAGCGCCTCGATGCTCCCGAACAGGTCGAACTCGTGGCCGCTGCCATTGAACTTCAGTCCGTACTCCAGGTCGTGCTCCGGGGCGTAGCGGCGCATCATCTGCCTCGTGCGGAGCGTGCCGGTGTTCACGCCGGGCGCCGGCTCGTACGAGTACATCATGTAGTCGTTCGGCACGTCCGTTATGCGTCCGTACCAGTCGAACTGCATGTCCGCGGACTTGTCCGAAGCGTTCAGGGTCCACTCGTCGAAGAACATCTGCGTCTTCTGCCCTGTGGTCCCCGAAGACGTGAGCGTCATGACGAACCCGTCGTCCGGGCGGGACTTGATGACATGGGTCTTGTAGAAGTTGGCATGGAGGAACGGTATCCGCAGGACGTCGTCCATGGTGCGGATCGAATCCGGATCGAACGAGTTCCTCGAGAGCCAATCCGAATAGTAGGGGCAGCGGGAGGCGTGCCATTTGACGACCTGCCTCATGGCGTCCACGAACACGTCCTCCGTACCCTCGTGGTCGTAGGGGTCCTCGGACGCCCACAGCTCCCTCACAGATGACAGCTCCAGAGGGAGCTGCGGATCCTCCGATCCGAGCCTGCGGATGTGGTAGTCGGGCTCAGGCATGGGGATCGCCCCCCTTCACCAGCTCCAGCAGACCGGTGTACGGTTCGATGGTCTGGATCTTGCTGTAGTCGACCTTCGATAGCATGATGCTCTCCATCATCAGATAGTCCGTGTCGGAGCAGGCCATGTACAGTCCCGTGCAATAGTATCCCAATCCGACCGCGGCGTCGTACGCCGAGACGGACCCCTCGGCCGCGGTGGAGATGTACAGCATCACGACCTTGCAGTTCTGGGCGCGGAGGTAGTTGTCGGCGGCCTTCAGGCGGACGGCGATGTCGGAGCCCGTGCGGTCCACGACGATCCTCCCGGATTCCCCTCTGGTGTCAGCCTCCACCGTGATGACCGAATCCCCTTCGGCGGAGACCTTCCCGTCCGAGACCTTCAGGTCCCTGTCGGCCCCGGCCTCGGATATCACGTACGAGGCGATCCCCTCCGCCGAGGGCCTGACGAAGACGTCCCTGTGCGTATCCTCGAAAGGAAGGACCGCCAGACCGAGACTGCCCCTGACGCCCTGATCGAACGATGTCGACAGGTCGTCGTTGATTATGTTGAAAAGGAAGCCGCTGGGGTGCATGCCCTGCCTGGATGCGATCTTCTGGGTGAAGACGTGGTAGATGACCGGCATGGCGTTGATCGACGCCAGTCCGAGGGTCCGCGCATGCTCCAGGATCCTCTCGGTCAGGCGGTTCATGATCTTGCAGTTGCGGTACTTCTTCCTGACGACGGCCATGCACAGCTCCATGGTCCCGCGGAAGACCGGTGTGCCAACAAGAGCGACGTGCCCCGCGACCTCCCCGCTCGGGACGGTGGCTACCATCGAGATGCACTCACCCCTCTGCACCGACTCGAAGAACTCCTCGGGATAGTACACCATCTCGTGCAGGTACGTGTATCCGAACTCGTCGTACATGCACTGGGCGACCTCGATGGCCTCCTCGCGCCTCAGGATGTGGAAATCCAGCTGGATGTCCTCCGGGGCGGGTGCCGCATCGGCCAAAAGGGTCTCCTCCCCCCTGGTGTATTCGGGGAGCGCGGCCAGATGCTTCATCAGCACCTGCTTCCTCCCGCCGGAGCCGATGCTGCTCAGGGACACCCCGTCGGCGAATCCTTTGAGGAGACGGACGGAGAGTCCGGCGTCGAAATTGTTCTCCAGCATCTCGTAGTCGTACGGGATGCCCTTGTCGACTATGGTGACGGTGAGGTCCAGACCCTCTATGCCGACGGACACGTCGAACATCGCATCCGGCTTCCCGGGGAACCCGTATTCGATGACCTGGGCCATCGCCTCCTCCACGGGGATCAGGAACCTCTCGACCTCGCCGGATGGTATGCCGTGGATGCCCGCGTAGTATCTGATGATCCCCTGGACGAGCGAGACCGAATCCGGTTCGGCCCTGACGCTGACGCGGACGAGCTCCATGGCTCAATCCCCCAGGATGGCCGTGATCCCGGATATCTCGAACACCTCGCGCACGAGTCCGGATGTGTTGTTGACCTTGATCCTGTCCGCGCCCACGACGGAACGGAGGGCCATGATGGACCTTATCCCGGCGCTGGAGATGAACTCCAGCTTCCCGAAGTCGACGATCAGGTCGCAGGGGCCCTTGATGTTCTCCTGCACGAACCTGTTGAACTCGGGGGCGGTGGTCGTGTTGAGTTTTCCTTCCACCTTCAGGACGACGGTGTCGCCGTCTTTGTCGATGCGGATATCCATGTTACGGAATCCTCTAGGAATGATAAAACTCTATTCGGACGGCGCGGGGAACATCCGGATCGAACGGGTTCAGGAACGGCCCGTGTAGCGGAAGGCCAGGACGGTGAGGTCGTCGAACTGGTCGGCCGAGGATGAGAAACGGCGGATGACGCTGACGACATCCGCGCTGATGTCGGGACCTTCTGAACGCGAGAACGCCAGGGAGAGGCGCTCCTCGCCGAACATCTCCCCGGCGAGGTTCTCGGCATCCGTGGCGCCGTCGGTGAACATCAGGACGGCGTCCCCCTCGGACATCTGAACGACGGTGTCCGTGTACTCCCCCTCCATGAGACCGAGCAGGGGTCCGCGAGCCACCTCGATCCCGGAGACCTCCCCGCCATGCCTCAGCAGGGGCGACGGATGGCCGGCGCAGGATATCCTCAGCTCCCCCGAAGGGGAGAGCGTGCCGAGGATCATAGAGACGAACATGAACGATTCGTTGCCGGACATGAGCCTCCTGTTGATCCAATCGAGAGACTCCGCCGGGCCGTATCCGAATCCGACCGCATCCTCGAGGAGGACCTTGGACTTCATCATGAACAGCGCTGCGGGGATCCCCTTGTCGGAAACATCCGCCACGACGAACATCAGATTGCCATCGTCCATCCGGCGGATGTCGTAGAAATCGCCTCCGACCTCCTTGGCGGGCGTGATATGCGCCGAGACCTCCGCGAACGGAACTTCCGGGAGCTTGTCCGGATCGGGGAGGCACGAATTCTGAACGACGGTCGCCGCGTCCAACTCCCTGCGGTAGCGGTCGACGCTTATCGAACCGGAAAGAGAGGCGAGAAGGAGGATGAGGCAGAGCACGCAGAGGACGAGGATGAGATGGGTGTAGTGGGAATCGAGCTCGTTGATCCCGCCGGAATGGAGCATGTGGTAGAACTCCCCGAAGAACACGCAGAAAAGCACGATCGGGATCGGAAGGTACTTGGCCATCCTGCCGCCGGTGCGACTGATCATGTTCCTGATGCGCGGAGGCAGGAGGAAGATCAACGGGATGTAGATGATCAGGGTGGCCACGATGTGGATCTTAGTACGGCTCTCGAAAACGAGGTCCGGGAAATCGAACCCGCAGCAGTGGATGTAAACGGAGTCGATGGCCACGACGGATGCGACCCCTATGAGCGCATAGATGAACGAGACCATCAGCTTGGAAGACCAGGAGCCCTTGTATGAGAGAAGCGTGACGATGACCCAGGCGATGATGTAGGCCGTGATGCAGACCACGGTGGAGGTCTCGACGCATTGCGGTTGTAAAGGCCCCAACAGGATGGTCGAGGTCAGATTGAAAAGATCGTCGACGATGCGGTAGCTGACGTAGTTGACGATCAGAAGCGCGATGAGCCAGATGGCCAGATGCACGAGTATGTGGAAGCGACGCTCCAGAGAACGGTGCGTCATAGCGGCGGTGGCCATGAAGGGGAATATCAGGGATACCAGTATGGAATAGTAGAGCCAGACATACACCCTATCGCCTCAGAAAGCCATGGCAAAAACGATAAAAAACACTATCGGAGAGTGGAAAAAGCAGATTCGGAGGATGAGAATTCATACGGAACCTGTTTGACTGCTAGATCACACCCCAGCGACGTCGAAGAACATTAGTGAGCCAGGACTGAATATCTCGGCGAACCTCGATACTTACATCCGGCTTCTATCGAACTCATCATTTATGAGCGTTCTACGGGTACCTCTTTTTTAAGATGGCTTCGAGCTTAGATGCCTTCAGCTCTTATCCAC
>CAVJLK010000071.1:0-9099 GCA_963650175.1 Ruminococcus sp. CAG:579
CTCAGAGTCGTGAAACGCGGGGATGACCTGTCCCCGCCCGATAGGTGCGCCAACTCCTTGGTCACCTAGCTCCCGGATTAAGTAAAATTTTCGAAAGGCAGAATCAAATTCCAGATAGGAATTCGTGGCTTATGTTCAATGTGCCAGCATGTCGAAATTATGCGTTATTTCTCATCGATGAATTAAGTAGAAATTAAGTAGAAATTAAGTAGATATTAAGTAAAAATCACACTTGTTTAAATAAGGTCATTTGGTAATTTCGTAAATCGAAAATTCGGACGCTCCATTGTCCGTGGTGACTCCTTCTCCTTTCATAACCTCAAGTCATCCGTCGGTCTCGGCCCGGACCAACGATTAAATCATGCCTGGATATTGGAAGGTCGGGCCCTGTGGGGTAGCGGATATCCTGCTAGACTTCGGAACTAGCAATCCGGGTTCGATTCCCGGCAGGGCCGCCTTCTCGGATCAGGAGTATCTCCCGATGACCTTGCAGTGTGCCAGGACGTGCCCGTCCATGGCGAAGTAGAGGTCGTTCATCCTGAATCCGCTCGGAAGGTCCAGGACGGTGTCCAATGCGAACGCCTTCAGGGTGTACCTGTGTTCCCCGTTGGGCGGTGCGGGACCGCCGTATCCGGTGGCCTTCTCCCTGTCCAGGTTCCCCAGGGCGCTGAACCAGCTGTTGGCGCCCTCGGTGAAAGGCGGGTCGTTGTGCGACGCCCCCTCCTTCACCTCCGTCCCCTTCAGATCGGAGATGAGCCAGTGGATCCAGTTGAATCCGGATGCGCTCATCGCGTCGTAATCGTCCATGACGACCGCGAAGCTCTTCGTCTCCTCGGGGGCGTCAAGGATCCTGAATCCCGGCGAGAGCCCGGGCATGCCGTTGACGAACACGGCGCCCTTGGCGCCGTACTCGTCGCCGAACCAGCCGTCCCTTATGGCGTCGCACTCTATCCTCATCGGTTCCCCTCGTAGATGATAAGGGAGTCCATGTCGTAGCCTTCCAGCCTCGACCTGCCGTTCAGGCCCGCGAGCTCTATGACGAAGCCGATCTTGACGACCTCCCCTCCGAGACGCTCGACCATCTTGACGATCGCCTGGGTCGTTCCTCCGGTGGCGATGAGGTCGTCCACGATGGCGACCTTCTGCCCGGGCTTGATGGCGTCCTTGTGCATCTCGAGCTCGGCCGTGCCGTATTCGAGGTCGTACTTCTCGGAGATGGTCTCCCTGGGGAGCTTGCCCTTCTTCCTGACGAGGATGAAGCCCTTGTTCATGGCGTAGGCGACGGGGGCTCCGAAGACGAATCCTCTGGATTCGGATCCGATGACGAGGTCGAAGTCCAGGCCTTTGAGGAGGTCGACGAGTCCGTCGACGGCGAGATGGAGCCCGACGGGATCGCTCATGATGGTGGTGATGTCCCTGAAGATGATGCCTTCCTTGGGGAAGTCCGGTATCTCGGTGACATAGTCCTTGAGCTCTTTCATAGGATTGGGCGACTGCGCGATGTTCGGAATAAGCTTTCGGTCGCGACGGGCGCGGTCGGGTCAGGATATTATGGAGAAAAGGGTGAAACGCCCTTGCGGGCGGTTTGTCGCGGTCATCAGTCGAGTCTTGCGAACGGCGCTCGGTGACGGCACCGGAGACAAGCGTCCATCGACCAGTCTTTCTCCGTGTGCGTCGTTGCGTCGCCGTTCTCGCCGCAGATCCGTGTCACTCTACGTTTACCGATGTGTACTTACCTCCCAGAATTGACATCGGCGTCTTTCATATATAAGGGTATTTAAGGATGGATGGATAGTAATGCATTTGCTACGGTTTTTTTACTTATTCCGTTGATTATTTATGGAATTCGTTGAATTATTACGATATTCATAGAATAGAGAATTTGTTAATCAATACATATCATGTATTGATTACAAGTAAATCATTATATTAAGTTTCGAATATCACGTTCATTCGATGACGGTTAATATTATCATCTACAAAAGATACTTACTGATGCTGATATTGAATCAGAGGTCTAGAAAAGGATCTTGACGAGGTGTCTTGCTGGAATATATGGAGGATATGGTGGGATTCGAGTACGCGTTTGGGAAGAGTGACGATCCTTCTTATGTGTATGATATTATGGGGTGTTGATGTTGGATGGAGGTCGCTCTCAATTCTTTGCCAACGTGTGGGTATTTCTCAATAGGAATCTAGGCTGATCTGATAGGAGGTTTTATCGGACCTGCAGAGACAGACTCGGGATTTATGCTTACGACTCGTACCGTTTCATCATGGATAACAATGACAATCAGAGATGTGGAAAGATTCAGACCCAGCGGGTTACATTGAGAGGGGAGGAAAATGTACGCAAAGCGTAATGAGAATTCACGGTATGTAATCGAGTCACGTTTATTCAGTCCCGGAACATCGGACAATCCGGATGAGGCACTTCAGCCATCTTCTGCACTGAATTTCAGGATTATGACAGATGTCGGTCCGTACAAGTTTAAGCACCCCTTGTGCTTCAACGTAGAGACGGAGAAAGATGGGTTTACATATCTGTCCAATGAAGAGAGTGATCTCAGGGCATGTGGAGATGACATGTGTGCCGCATTGGATGATCTGTTAGTGGAATTGGATTTCGCGTGGCACGAATACGCGTTGAGCGACGGGGATGGGTTCCATGAATCTGCCCTCGAGTATAGGGCATGGCTCCTGAGCAATGTCGAGGGGCCTTCTCAATGACGACAATTAAGGCGCGTAAAGTCCAGAATAATATGATGAGGAAGGGATTCGTTCCCAAAGTCGGAGATCATGTTTTTCTCATCCTTCAGATTGATGGGGCTGAGACTAGGGTACGCACTAAGATAAGTCACGGTGAGACAGAGATCGGAGATCGGCTTATCAAAGAGATGGCGAGGCAGATCGGGTTGTCTTTCAACGAGTTCATTGACTTTGCTTCATGCAGGATTTCGGGAGAGGAATATATTGGCATTATAAGCGAGTCGGAGTTCCTCTCCAAGCATCGTCGAACGAGGGGGCACTTGATCCGGTCCCGGGGAATCCCGGGACCGGTGAAGGTCCTCGCGGACCGTTTCAGTACAGCTGCTCGGAGCAGTACGGGCAGAACTTGGGGGTCTTCGGGAGACCGCCGATGTTCTGTCCGCAGTACGGGCAGTTGTTGAACTTCGGCGCTTCGCCACCGGCGGCGCCGACCTGCTGCTGAGGCTGGGGCTGTGCCTGGGGCGAGGGCTTCCCGCAGTTGTTGCAGAACTTGTACGGGTAGTCGTTGGGGGACCCGCAGTACGGGCACAGGACCTTGGGCGTCTGCGGCTGGGCCTGCGCGGTCTGCTGCTGCTGCGCCTGGACCCCGTAGAGGGGCTGCTGCTGGAGCTGCTGGTACATCTGCGGGAACAGGAGCATTCCGGTGCCCATGGCGGCCCCTCCCTGGGAGTTGCCGATGGCGTCGGCCATCCTGTCCATGACCTCGTACCTCTTGAACGCCTCTCCGTTGGCGCTGCTGAACTGGAGGTACTCGAAGATCTTCTTCTGGTCCTCGTCGGTGGTGCGCACCTCGGAAATCTTCAGCGACAGGAGCTCGATGCCCCTCTGCTGGAAGTACTGCTCCACCAGCACCTTCGTGGTGGTGGACGCCTTCTCCAGGTTGCCGTAGACGTCCATGTAGTACTGCTTCGTCAGCTGCTGGGTGACCTGCTCGTTGATGAAGCTCTTCATGAACGCGTTGACGTCCCCGGTCGTGTACGACTTCAGTCCTCCGAGCACCTGGGTGAAGAACACGGGCACGTCGTTCACGCGGAACTGGTAGTCGCCGTTGGACATCAGGGTGATCGGCACGTCGTAGCCCTGCGCGGCCTTGATCATGGCGCGGATGCCCCATTTCCCGTTGAACATCTTCAGCGAGACGAAGATGATCTGCACCTTGAACGGGGTCTCCTTGTATCCCAGCGCCAGGTTGTACAGCTTGGTCAGCCAGGGGATGTTGTTCGAGGTGATCATGTGCCTCCCGGGCTCGAGCACACCGGTGAGCTGCCCGTCCCTGACGAATATGGCCACGGCGTGCTCCGGGACGGTGACCGATGTCAGCGTCCTCAGGTCGTCGTGCTCGTACGCGTAGATTATGTCGTCCGGACCCTGGCTCTCCCAGAATACAACGTTGCTCTTTCCCATGGGATCACTCCTCCGAGCCGGCGAATCCCTTCATGACCGACTCCCTCTGATTGTAAGCCTCTATCATCGAATCCACGCCCCTCTCGAGGTTGCGTATCTCCGCCTTCGCGTCCGCGCCCAGGTCGACGCTCTTCAGGAGGTCCGAGCAGGCCTCCCTCATCAGCTGGATGTCGTCGATCAGTTGCGCGTCCCATTTCACCAGGGCGTCCAGGTCGGCCTCGGTGATCTTCACGGCCGTGTGGAAGGACGAGTACCCGTTGACCGCCTTCCTGACCATGACGTCGTACCTGTCGACCTTGGTCCTGAGGCGCTCGACGTCCATCATCAGGTCCGGCTGGGACACCAGTCCCCTCTGGACGGATGACAGGTCGCTCTTGGCGCCCTGTATGGCCTTGGCCACCTCGTTCCTGACGGCCCTGTCCTCCTCCCTGCGGAGGTTCTTCTCCCTGTATCCCCTGTACCCGGGGATGTAGAGGTTGATCCTCTCCGTGAGGGAGAGGTCGTTCTTCATCTTCGCTCCGATCTTCTCGTCGACGGTCATCTTCGCACGTTCCTGTTCTTGACGGCTATCGCGATCCCGACGACGGCCACTACGATTATCAGCACCGCCGCGGCGATGGCGACGCTCTCTGTGAGGGTCCACGCGAAGCACGTGAGCCCCACGCCGGCCAGCACGATGCCGCCGGCCATGGCGGCATCCGAATCGGAGGGTCCGAAGCTGTCCTCCCTCCCGTTGCGGATCCCGCTGGTCGCCGCGATGTAGGCTCCGAACACCAGCAGGATGACCGCGAACGCGTTGAGCAGGTCGTCCGTCACCCAGTACAGGATCAGCCCTAATGCTATGGAAATCAGGAGCGCCCCGGCCGCGATGGCGCTCCAGGTCCTGGGGTTCAACCCCTTCTCGTCTGTCATTTGATCCCTCAAAGTCTGATGAGTTTCTCCGGGTCGATCGAACGGATCGCCGCGGGTTCGAGTCTCTTGAAGGCGTCCGGGAGGGAGATCCCGCCGGACACGGTGCACGGCACGTAGATCAGCCTCTTGACGCTGGGTCTGCTGAGCTTCAGCTTGGAGTGCGACTGGGAGCACTGGTTCAGGTACATCCCGACCAGTTTTTCCGCCTCGGTTTTGGTGCACAGGGGCAGGATTATCGTCCTGGATCCCGGCGAGTTCTCCGCCGCCGAATCCGCGAGCTTCCCGATGCCCGCGCCTCCGCTGATGCTGCTCTCCTCCCCTTTCAGCTTGTTCAATATGGAACTTTCGGGGGCGGCTCCGAAGATGTCGGTCAATCCCCTCCTCGGGTCGGACAGCGCCTCGGCGCTCATCGGGAACGTGGCGGGGACCAGGAGGTCCTCGGTCACGACCACCGACTTCTTGGAGAACAGGGTGCCCGTGGTGAAGCTGTACTGGAGGTCCACGTCCCAGAACGGGTACAGGGTGTCCCCTCCGCCGGTGCAGATCGGGAGCGTCCCCCCGTTCTTGGCCGCGACGGCGTCCTTCACGTAGCCGTACAGCTCGTAGTCGCGCTGCTCCGTGGTCAGGAGGCGGTCCCACTGGGGGTTGCTGGGGTATTTGATCGCCGATATCCCGGTGATCAGGTTCAGGATCTTCAGCGGGTCCTTGGACATCCCGGTGTTGACCATGTCCGCGACGTTCTTCAGCGTCTTGCTCTGCTCTATCTCGAGGTCGATGGCCCTGAGGGTCATCGCCAGCTTCGGATTGGTCAGGATCTCCTTCTTGGCCTGCTCCAGCTCCGAGATGGCCTCCTCGGCCTTGGCCGAGCATCCCAGGGCGTCGCCGTTGAGCACCATGTCGGACGCCGAGCAGACGTCGGACAGGGCGTTGAGCCTGGATGCCAGGCACTCGTATCCCCTGGCCCCCTTCATGGCCTCCGCCGCCTCCTTGAAGTTGTTCGCCATGAGGGCGAACCTTCCGGGCGTGGTGTCGGAGAGCAGTTTGGAATTGTTGATTATCATCGCATAGGCGTTCGCGAATCCCTCGCCGGTCTTGATGGACGAGCGGCTCTCGTCGTCCACGGCCAGCGGGGCGACGCTCTTCAACCTGGCGTCGAACTCGAACGCCTGGGTGGAGGTGTGCGAGGTCTTGACCGGCTCCCCCTTGCTGAACGGGAGCACGATCAGCGGGTGGGAGAGCACGTCGTTCAGTGCGAACCTGTACTCGTTGATCTCCACATCCACGCTGGGCTTCACGCTGTTGACGAATATGCTGTGCCTCGCGATGGGGTCGACGTTCTCCGTCTGGCTCAGGCTGAACCCGCCGGGGATGGTCCTGGCGATCCAGCTCTGGATCTGCCCCATCATCTGCTCCATGTACTTCTTCGCGTCCAGGCGCTGCTGGGTGGTCCCGCAGCTGGGACACGTGACATAGGGGCTGTCGGATTCTATGTCCTTGCGGTCCAATGGTGCGCCGCAGTACTTGCAGCGCAGCTCTGCCATCTCGTCCATGTTATCTGCTGCCCATCCTCGCGAAGGCTATCTGGCTCTCGAGGGCCGCTATCTCCGCCTGGAGCCTCGCCTCCATGGCCTGCATCTGGGACATGGCCTGGTCGTAGTATCCTCTCGAGATCTCGTCCGAGCGGTTGGAGATTCCGGTGTAGCACGCGCGACAGATGAAGATGTGCTTGGAGTCCTCCCTGGATTTGGCGGCCGCGGTGGCCTTGTCCTCCAGGGACGGGGACACGTCGGCGGGTGCGGAGAAGAAGTGGATCCCCTCCCCGGTCGCGACCCTCCCGCAGATCCAGCAGGTGCACGTCTTGGAGTAGCACTTGATCTTGCGCATGTTCTCCTCGGCGGACTGCCCGTTCTGCTGCCTGTATCCGGCCGCGATCTGCTGGTACTCCGCCGCCTGGGACGGCTTGTCGAACACCACGGCGTCGGCCATGGTCTCGTACGCCACGGCCATCAGGTTGTAGAACTCGGTGTATCCCGTGACGGACGTGTCCTTCTTGAACAGGCTGATGATCATCAGGCTCTTCGACCCGATCTGCGCCTGGTAGTCCTGTGCCAGCTTCTCCAGCTCCTTGCCCTTGTTCATCAGGGCTTCGCTGTTGCCGCCCGAGGACAGCAGCTGCATCTTCCTGATGGTGAGGGCGCATTCCGTCTTGAGGGTCTCCGCGTCGAGATTGTCCAGCCCGAACTCCACCGTGCCGGTGGATTTCAGCTTGTTCAGCGAGTCCAGGAGGTTCTGGTACGCCTTGACGTCGGCCAGCCTGCCGCTCAGGTCGATCAGGGCGACCTGGACCGCGGCGACGTCGTCGACGCCCCCGTCCTTCTCGATGGACTTCATGAGGCTGCTGCGGGCCTTCGAGAACTCGCCTCTCTTGATGAGTTCCTTGCTCTCCTCGTAGAGCTCGTCTCCGTTCTTGAATAGCTTGAACGCCATCCTTCTCTCCCTTCCCGTGGGTATTACGTGCGTGTAGATAAGGGATTGTGGAACCGTCGTGTGGATGCGCGTCCCGGGGAGCGCATCCCGTACGGGACGGGTCGAAATCGGATGCGGGCGGGCCTGCGAATCAGGCATAGACTGCAATGACTTGCAGGCTCGACGCGGAAGGTTGTTCTGAAATGGAAGAAGGGGGTCTGGGACCCCCGTTTCCGGTCAGAGGAATCTGACTTCGCAGGACTTCTTGTCGAACGCGATGGCCAGAGCGATCACGCCCGGGAGCTGGTTCTCGTCCGCGTAGTTCTTCTTCACAATCTGCCCGAACCCCTCGTCCAGAGCGGCCATGATGTCGCCGTTGTGCCTGGGTTGGAGGGTCTTCACCTCGATGAGGAACGGCGGGTTCCTCTTGTGACCGCGGACGAAGATGTCCGAACGCCCGGTTCCCGACTCCTGCTCCAGGACCGTCATGTACCCGCTCATGGCGAAGATCAGGCTCAGCCACTTGCGGTAGTTCGGTTCGGCCCAGCCTTCGAAGTAGGATTTCCCGGACATGAGCTTCTCCAGATCCTCCTTCACCAAGGCCGCATCCTTCTGGACTATGTGCTTGATCAGCTCGACCGAGCTCGGGACGCTGACATCCAGAACGTGGGTCATGAGCCCCTTGAAGCTCTGACGCACCTCCTCGTTGGGGACCATCACGCGGAATCCGCCATCCGGACTCGTCTCGGCGGTCAGGTAGCCCATGGATACGAGGAAGGGAATGACCTCCTCGCTGTTCAGAGGATGGCTCTGGCTCCAGAGGACGCTACTTTCGTTGATCTGGTCGATTGGATACCCTTCGTCGGTCGCGAATATTTCCTCGATCTTCTCCAGCGTCTTCTCGTCGGAACCTCCCAGCACCTCCACCAGGATGTTGTGGGCGCTGGTCTTGTTCCAGAAGTTCTCGGGTTCGAGGTCGTCCTCGATGCACTTTTTGATGAAGCTCGTGATCGACCAGGGGTTGAATATCTCGTATCCTCCGATGCGGTATCCGTCGTACCATTCTTTGGCTTGAGCGAACTTCTTGTCCGCATACGCCCTGCGTTTCTCCTCGCTCCATTCTGGGAACAGGTCGTCCACCTGACGATGGATCGCCTCCTCCGCCTCCTCCGAGGTGATGCCGAAGTACTGACCGAAGTTCGAGGAGAGGACGCTGCGGTGATCCAGGTTGTTCAGGACGCTGACCAGACCGTCGGTGATCACGCGCTGGATGCCCGTCATGACAGTGAACGAGACGTATCTGTTGGTCTTCACGATGTTTCCCAGGAATCCGCCGTAGTACTGCGCCAGTTCGCTGAAATGCGGCTTCCCGTACGAGACCGCCAGGGGGTTGTCGTACTCGTCGATGAGGATGATGGGATTGACGCCGTGATGGAGTTTCAGGAGCAGGCAGAGGTTCTCGACGACGAGTCCTGGATTCATCACACTCTCGTTCTGGATCCGTCTGAACTCGGCCATCAGGATGTCATCGACCGCTTCCGATTTGTA
>CAVJLK010000072.1:0-9066 GCA_963650175.1 Ruminococcus sp. CAG:579
TGCTCAAAGACAAGGGGCCGTACATCCTGCTGATCGCCGTCGTAGCGGCCATCATCGCCGAACTGGCGGCCATCGCCATCTCCAGGAAAAGATGAGATCCCATCGGGTGTTCCTCCGACTTCCACAACGTACAAACACGGCCCCGGACCCATTCGTTCTGGGGCCCCTCTCTTCCATCCAGATCGCCGTTCCCGCTGATTCCGTATCGGATACGCCCGTCGGACCTGGCCTCTGGCATCCGGTTGTCGGGCGTTCCCCCGCCTTTCCATTCGGATCACGATGCAGGGTCCGTCAGCTCTCCGAAGACCTTCGCTGCTGGTCTGGGGATCCATCCAGGCATGCGGTTCACAGGTACGGTTGTCGGATTCGTAAGGCGCGACCTCAATAGGTAAATATCCCTGCTTCTGTGACCGCTCCGATACATTCAACGCTAAGCGTTTCGAAAGGTGAAACAATGGACAAGACCGAGAAGATCTGGCTCAACGGCAAGCTCGTCGACTGGAAGGACGCCCAGGTCCACGTCCTCGCACACGCCCTCAACTACGGGACCGGCGTGTTCGAGGGGATCCGCGTCTACCACACCCCCAAGGGGCCCGCGGTCTTCAGGCTGAAGGAGCACGCCCAGAGGCTGGTCGACGGATGCAGGATCATGGGGATCGACATCGTCGTCGACGGCAGGACCTACGGGCTCGAGGACGTCATGACGGCCATCAAGGACGCCGTCAGGGCCAACGGTGACGCGGTCGACTACGTCAAGCCCTGCGTCTTCCTGAGCGGGGAGGAGGTCGGCCTCAACCCCGTCGGCGTCCCCGCGTCCTTCGCCATCACCTGCATCCACATGGGCGATTACCTCGGAGAGGGAGCCAGCGCCGGAGCCAAGCTCATCACCTCCTCCTGGCAGAGGCCCGACAACCTGTGCGGACCCGCCGGAGCCAAGGTCAACGGCTCATACGTCGCGTCCACCCTCGCCAAGAGGGAGGCGGTCAGGCAGGGCGCCAACGAGGCTGTCATGCTGAACTCCGTCGGACACGTCGCGGAGTGCACCGGCGAGAACATCTTCATGTACCGCCACGGCGAGATCATCACACCGTCCACGGCGGAGTCCATCCTCGAGGGAATCACCAGGGCGTCCATCATCCAGGTCGCCAGGGACATGGGTTACACTGTCAGGGAGATCCCGGTCTCCAGGTTCATGCTCACCTCCTCCGAGGAGGTCTGGATGACCGGAACGGCGGCCGAGATCGCGCCCGTCACGACGATCGACGGGAAGCCCGTCGGCGACGGCAAGGTCGGAGAGGTCGCCTCGAAGATCCACGCCAAGTTCCACGACATCGCCACCGGCAAGGACCCGAAGTACGAGTCCTGGCTGTACTACGTCAACTGATCTTCCAAACGGGGTCGGCCGTTCCGCGAGCGACCCCTTCTCCATCCCGTGCGACGTTCTTCGCACGGGACGGCCTGCATTTCGCGACCTTGACCGGGTCTGAAGCCTCTTGTTCCCCCGGCGGTTCATCGCTCAAAGTATTCGCACATCTTAACACTTAGTTAGAACTTTGCACAAATGATACCCGCTCCGATTAGCTTATATTATGATGAAGACAAACACCCTCCAGCCACGCATTTCGTGGCCATGGAGCAAGAAATGAAGAGAAGAAGGAAGACAAGGAAGCAAGATGCGGAAAGCGAATCAAGAGCCGCAAGCGTTATCAACGACTCCGCCTATGCGAACGTAAGAGGTCATCCAAATGGCAACCGAATCGTTCTACGAGGACATGGTCATCGACACGCCCGAGAAAGCGGCTGCCCTAGAGGATCTGTTCGCTCACCAGGAGAAGTACACATACCACTGCACCGGGAAGCTCAACTTCAGGTGGGCCACCAGGGAGGAGATGGACAGGTTCGTGGCGAAGCACACCAAGAAGGGGGATGACTCTGGAGACAAGGACGACGACACCGAGCATGATGTCTCTGTCTGATCTGATTCAGATCTATGGCGAGACAGTCATCCGCGACATCATCCAGGGATACGTGTCCGCGCACGAGAAGGAGAACCCAGAGGTCTCCGCCTATCTCCGTGAGAACGCCATCCCGATGGAGAAGAGGGATCTGTCCAGGACGTACCTCAGCGTCACGGAGGATCTGGAGATCCTGGGGTTCGTCACGCTCGGCATCAAGTGCATGACGATCCCGGAAGACAGCCTCCTGAGCAGCAGCGTGCAGAGGCAGATGAACATCGAACACGAGACGCGCGTCGCTCAGGCGTTCCTCCTCGGGCAGCTGTCCCGTTCCGAGGCATCCGCTCCGGGCCTGGGCAAGGAGTTCATGGCGTTCGCCGTGGAGATGCTGGGCGAGGCCAAGAAGATCGTCGGATGCAGGATGGTCCGTCTGGACTGCAAGGACGACCTCGTCGGATACTACGAGGGTCTGGGATTCCGTCTCGTCGGGAAGAACAAGAACAAGGGCCTGAACCAGATGGTCAAACTCATCAGGCGAGGCGAAAACAGGGGCTCTGCCCCTCTCTTACGATCGTCGGGAGGCAGGCGTCTCCCGACGTCCGGATCACGATTCGCTCTTCTTCTCGGCCGGATACATCTCGTAGTAGTCCACGCCGTACATCTTGGCCACGATCTTCGCGGTGAGCTTCCCGAACCCCCATAGCTGATGGAACGTCATGATCGGGACCTTCGGGTTCAGGTGCGACTCCCCCTCCGCGCGCGTCCCGAAATCGTAGCTGAAGTAGCGGATGTCCAGCTTCCTGTCGGAGAACTTCAGCAGGTCCATCAGGACCTTCCACCCGCGGAGTTCCAGATCGTTCCAGTTGTCCTGGATGATCGGTCTGAACACGTCGCATCTGATCGCGAACAGTCCGCTCATCATGTCCTTGGTGGTCTGCTTGCGGTGGATGTAGTAGAAGATCTTGCAGTACGCCTCGACGATCTCCGATCCCAGGGCCCTCTTCAGTCCCATGGACATCCTGCTGTTCCTCCTGCCGACGCAGAGGTCCGCCCCCGCATCCATCTGCGCGATTATGCCCCCGAGCGCGGAGATGGGATGCTGGAAGTCGCAGTCCATGCACATGGCGTAGTCGGTCTCGGCGATGACGAATCCCTGGAGGACGGAAGCTCCGAGCCCCCTCTCCTCCGGTTTCCTGACGAAGATTTTCGTCAGGGGGTCGTTCAGCGCCTCGACCTCCTCCCTGGTGCGGTCCGTTGAATTGTCGTCCATGAAGAGCACGCGGTACTCCGGGTACGCCTCGCGGATGGCCCTCGCCATGTTCGCGACGTTCTTCTCTTCGTTGTACGTGGGGATGACGATTGTCACGGTTCCGGGCATATGTTCCGCGTGTAGGATGGGGGTAGTTCAAATAAGTGATGGGCAGGTTTTTCCGCCAGCACGGTACCGGGCGATCCGATGCGCGGGAAGTCCCGCAGGGATGGACGGAGAGAAAGATGACCGCCGGGAGGCCCGGCGGAAGAGGTTTCAATCCTCGAATAGGGGCTTGGCGTCGATGAGCATCCAGGTCACGAGGAACCCGATAATGAGTCCGAAGATGGACCAGAAGCAGAGCATGGACGCCACCAGGCACAGGATGACCGCGACGATCCACTTTCTCTTCTTGTAGACGAGGACGCCGCTCCCCAGGGCGCAGAGCCCGCTCAGCAGGATGAGCGCGGACGCGTAGGTGATGTAGTTGCTGACATCGTCCTTCGTGAAGTCGTATCCGTGGCTGGAGATCCAGCTCTGGAACTCGTCGCTGCTCCATACCGCGTCCGTCACAGCCGAGGAGTCGGCCAGGGCGACGATCCCCGCGACGATCACGGGTATCGCGTACACGAAGAGCAGGAATGTGAGCCAGTTGCGCCTCATCTGGGTGGCCACCTCGGCCATCTCCTGCATGTTCTCCTTCATCTCGGCGTCGGCGGCGGACCCGCTGACGACCTTGCCGCATTGGGGACAGAACTGCATCCCCGGCTCCAGGCCCTTGCCGCAGCCGGTGCAGAATTTCGCTTCTTCCTCCATGAACCTTCGATGCAGGGAGGGTTTAAAATCGAGACTGGGACAGAGGTCCCGATCCCCATTCCGGGAGGCGTCCCGGACGCCCGTCCGCGGTCCCCGTCGGGCCCGGCTCCGACCGATCGGGAAATCCGGGCGCATCTTTATAAATAACCTCCGTATAGGCGCCGATTACCGACAACATCGGTGGAGTCAGAAAATATGAGGAGCTGCAAGACCAACCCTCAGCTCATCGCCACCATCAGCAACCTGAAGGCGATGACGAGGGAGAACGGCAGTGCCATCTGGCGAGATGTTGCGCTTCGGCTCGAGAAGCCCAAGAGGAACTGGGCCGAAGCGAACCTCAGCAAACTCGAGCTTTACGCCAAGGACGGGGAGACCATCCTCGTTCCGGGCAAAGTTCTCGCCGCAGGCACGATTAGCAAGAAGATCACCGTCGCCGCGTACGACTTCTCGGACGCGGCCGCCAAGGCCATCGTGGCCGCCGGTGGCAAGACGCTGTCCATCGAGGAGCTGGCCAAGGCCAACCCCAAGGGGACCGGCGTCAGGATCATGAGGTGATGAGATGGTTACAGTAATCGACGGAAGGAATCTGATCCACGGCAGGCTCGCAAGCGTCGTCGCCGAGAGGATCATGGATGGCGAGGAGATCGTCGTCCTGAACGCCGAGGCCATCGTTATCACCGGCGCCAAAGACAAGGTGTTCGCCGCATTCAAGGCCAAGGTCGACCGCGGAGACACCACCAAGAGGAAGGGACCCTTCTACCCCCGCAGGGCGGATCTCCTGTTCAAGAGATGCGTCAGGGGAATGATCCCTTGGACCACCACATCCGGCAGGGAGGCCTACAGGAGGCTCCATGTCTTCGTCGGGACCCCGAAGCAGTTCCAGGACTGCGAGAAGGAGAAGCCCGCCGAGGCCTGCAGGAAGATCACCGGCAAGTACACGACCCTGGGAGCCGTTTCCAAATTCCTGGGTTCCAACGTGAGATGATCCCATGGTTGACTGTGTAAACACCAGCGGGAAGAGGAAGACCGCCATCGCAAGGGCCGTCGTCAAGGCGGGAACCGGCAGGGTGACCATCAACAAGGTCCCCATCGAGGTCTTCACCCCCGAGCTCGCCAGGCTCAAGATCGAAGAGCCCCTCGGCCTCGTGCCCGAGAAGGCTCAGGGCGTCGACATCTCCGTCACCGTCAACGGCGGCGGAGTCATGGGCCAGGCCGCAGCCGCCAGGACCGCGATCGCAAGGGGTCTCGTCGACTTCTACAAGGACGACGAGCTCGAGGCGATCTTCAGGGGCTACGACAGGTCCCTCCTCATCAACGATGACAGGAGGAAGCTGCCGAAGAACCCGATGGGTCCCGGTGCACGCGCCAAGAAGCAGAAGTCCTACCGTTGAGGAGATGTTGGCATGATAATTCCGGTCAGATGCTTCACTTGCGGAAAGGTCGTAGGCTCCGCCTACCCCAAGTACGTCGAGCGCACCAGCATGGGCGAGGATCCCAAGGCGGTCCTCGACGATCTCGGATTCGAGAGATACTGCTGCCGCAGAATGATCGTCTCACATGCCGACCTCATCAAAGAGATCGCTCCTCTCGGATGATCTTCGACTCCGGGGCTCCGGCCCCGGGGCATAACCTTTTAAAGGGAAACATTTTCCAGCCCTTTCGTGGGCCCGTGGGGTAGCTTGGTATCCTTCGTGCTTGGGGTGTACGTAACTCCGGTTCAAATCCGGGCGGGCCCACTCAATTTTATGTCGATTGGCATACGAAATTCCGTGTTCTCGAACCATCTGGCTGTCTCTTTCGGCTGATCATTCGCTGTTTTTACGGTTCGGGTCCATTGTGTGGGTCCAAAGCACCATGGGTGATGGACCCACAACATTCCAATGGACGTTCAGCTGTTCGCGGTGTTCTTCAGTATATCCCTGACTTTCCCGAGGACCATCTTGTCGCGATAGTCCGCGTAGAACTTCTGCGTGGTCTCCACCGAATCGTGCCCCATGCAGTGGGATACGTACTCTATCGGGACGCCCCTGTCAAGCATCCTCTGCCCGTAGGAGCGCCTGCCGTCCCTGAGCATGAGGGTCTCGCCTATCGCCTGCTCCACGTGCTTCTTGTACCTGCTCATGGACTGCTGCCTGACGAACTCCCTGTCCGACCTGAACGGCGGGAACATCGCATTGCTCTGCATCCCGCGGTACCTGAGCTTCAGCTCGCGCATCCTCAGGTACTTCTCGATGATGTCGGAGACGTCGTCGTTCAGAGGGACGTCCCTGGCGCGACCCCACGATCCCTCGCCCTTGACATGCCTGATGTAGATGTGGGGATTCTCGTCCAGGTGATGGACGTCATAGACGTAGAGCTGCCTGGCCTCCTGGGGCCTGAGCCCGGCGGCGCATCCGAGGATGATCGCCACGCATCCCTGCAGGACACTCCATCTCTCGGTGGACCTCGCGAGGGCGTAGACCTTCTCGATGGCGCTGTCGCTCAGGGGCTCCAGCTTGCCATTGTAGCTCTTGGGTCTCCTGTTGCCGTAGGTGACCTTGTAGAGCCTCATGGCGTTGTTGTCCACGTACGTGAGCAGGTCGCCGATGGCGGTGAGATCCTTCCTGATGGTCGAATCCTTGATGCCGCAATTGCGCCTGTACGTGACGTAGGCCGCGATGTCCTCCTTGGTGATCTTCTTGGGGTTGCAGGTCGAGATCCTGCCGTCCTGATAGAGGGCGTACATCACTTCCGCGTGATGGGTGAGCTTCCTCCTCCTCTCGTCGAATGTCGAGTCCTTGAAATTGCCTTGGATCTCCGCAAGGTACCGCTGGGAGTCTGTGAGGAACTGGTTCTTGGTCATATCTCGACCTCCCGGGGTGCGGTGTTTTCATCGGTGTGTTCTGACTCGTTTGTTTCGGTACATTCTCTGGAACCGCGTATCCCGGAGATGCCGATGGCATCCGTACCCCCGGGTACCGCGATGAGGCGCTTTGCCCCCTGCTTTTCTTCCTTGGGATTCATGGTATCCTCCCTCCCTCGAACCGGCCGCGACCGGATCGGGGAAATCGTTTCGGATGCTGCCACGGGGAGGGCGACATCTGGATGGAGGAGGCGGTGTTGATATATAAGTATGTTGATTAACATAGTGAAATGGACCGACCGATATAGGTTGTAGGTCCAACCAGCAACCTTATGAACCTTCGAAGGGGTTGCAGGTGCATGATACGCGCCACCTGGAAGGAATCCACTGGGAAGAAGATAATCAACCTGCCGGACAAGATGGTCCAGGAGATCGACAGGGTCGCCGCGGGGTTCTATGCCACCAGGTCCGATTTCCTGAACGAGGCGATCCGCACCTTCACCAGGGAGAGGCTCACCGCTGGGAGGGAGGACATCGCCAGGCTGATGAAGACCATGGAGGGGGAGGAGATGTCGGTCAAGGCGTGGGAGATATCGCAGCAGAATCTCTGGAGGCTCAACGAGAAGGTCTGGAAGTACCAATGCAGGAGCTCCACGTCGGTGACGGCGTACATCACCGCCTATCAGCTGGATGTGATCCTGACCTGCTTCGTATCAGAGAGCGGGCCCATCCGCAGCCTGCAGGACTACGCGAGGCTGGCCGCGGCGGTACAGGTCGAGAAGTTGGATGAGGAGCGGAAGTATGCCGATAGGATCCGCGAGATGCTTGATCAAAAGTAACCATCCAGAGGTACCGTCGGCTACCCGCTCCGTTATTGATGATGCCCCAGAGTAGTTACCGTTACCCTCCGAAGCTATAGGAAACGAACAAACTCGATTCAGCTTGAGGGTGTACACTCTGACCCCCTCATCCAACGGAACGTGCACAGGGTCCTCAGCATATCGTTCGGCCCCGAAAGCGCCTCAAAGAACTCGTCCACTGTGGTCTTGAGAACCTCCAGGAATCTGAAGAACCTGCTGTGCGTCTTCTTCTTGCGCGTGATCCTCTACATCTGCTCTATCGGATTCAGATCCGGGGCCAAATCTGAATCCATGTTACATGTTTGCACGAAATTCGTTCATTATGATAATCAATATGATTATAGCCATCATAACATAGCACAGAATCGCATAGATCACTCCGACTTTCGCTTGTACTCTGATCGATTCATCACCGTCTATACTCATACAGTCAGTAGAATAAATGCGGATATCTTCGTCGAGTGATATCTTTAGTTGAAGACCGTCCGTGACAAGGACATCGATAGTCTTCTCTAATTTACCGTATCTTACAGATATTTTATGATGCCCTTCCTTGCAGTACAACCTATCATCTATGGCTCCAACATATCTGTATCTCTTGCCATCGATATGAATGTCATAGAGGCATTTATTCGAGCACTTAACCGATATTTCAACCCAGGTTCTCTCGAATCTAGCATAATTCCACATATATATCTCAGACACAATCAGAATCACGATCAGTGTGCTGTAGAAGAGGATGATCAGAATTTCATTTTGAGTGCTTAGATTAGCGTAGTAGCACATAAACAATAAAGTTATCAAGATTGATGTTATGGAGCTTATCGCTTTTATAATCGTCAATCTTGATAGTTTCATAAATGCTCACCTGGATGCGAGACTAACTGCTTTATTCAGACATCCAAGACTTGCATCTCCACAAGCACCTGCTAAAGAATTCCCAACAGAGTCCCATGTATTTACGTAAGACTTTCTGAAACCAGCTCCGACGCTGTATGTAATCATTTTTACTGAAGAGGATTTCGTTGTTAGCGCAATTGCAGTCTTGCAGATGGATGCGGCACTCACACCCATGGTTACAGTGCTGACCAGGTCACATGCCATAGAAATCGCATTCGTGTACTTTTTATCCACTATGCCTGCAGATCCAAGTGCCGATGCCCCTATGCTTATGCATGTAGCGGCAGCACCCACAATGAAATTGAGCCATCCGCCTTCGTACTCCATCTCTTCCTGAGTCATGACCCTGCTCTTCTCAGGCATCACGATCTCCTGATTTCTCGTTCTCATATTACCTTTCCTGCAGAGGCATCCGACCCGGATTCCACCTCTACGAATTCGTTC
>CAVJLK010000073.1:0-8955 GCA_963650175.1 Ruminococcus sp. CAG:579
CCGTCCACCTCTACAGGAACGGTAGCGAGGTGACCGATCTCGAAGGCATCGCCCAGGATGCGGAGAAGAACGCGACCTACACATCGAATTCCAAGAACGCCGACGGTTTCCAGAAGAACGCGGGGTCATGGGGATTCGGCGACGACGGCTACGGGCCGTTCAACTCGTTCTATGCCGCCTTCGATCCCACGAACAGCAACAGGTTGGTCTGCCATCTCAACCCGAACAACCTGAAGGAGTCGGTGGACGGCAAGACGGCCGTCTCCATCGACGGCAGGGATGTCGAGATCTCCGACTGCAACATCATGTGGTGCCTCCCGACCGTGTGGTGGGGTACCGATTCCGAGGGGAATCTGGTCATGGCGAGCAGCAAGGTCAGCGACGATATGGAGGCGTACGCGCACACCGTAGGCGATACGACCTATCCGTATCTGGCCATCGGCGTCTACGAGGCGTCCTCGAAGGAAGTGAACGGCAAGACCGTCCTGACCTCCGAATCCGGCGGCACGCCTCTGGTCAGCGAAATGAGGGAGGTGTACCGGAGCTACGCGAACAATCAGGACGTCAGTGCCGACGGGAATGATTCCGGCCATGCCATGCTGTGGAACTTCTACCAATACCAGCTGTACAGGTTCTGCACCCTGGCCGTGATGGGGGGTTGGGATTCCCAGAGCATCGCCGGGAACGGTTCCGTGTACTACAATAGGGGCTATAGCACCTATGTGGGTTGGGCCAAGAGCCCCGGACTCCTCGATGAATCGGGGCCTTATGCGGGCACCGTCGGTTCCGGGACGATGTATGAGACGGATTCGGTGAAGGTCTTCGTGGAGAACGCATGGGGGTCCCTCCACGATTTAGTGGACGGAATCGTGACCATCGACAGAGAGTATTACGTCAGTCAGGCGGCCGTGCCGTCCGATGTCAATGCCGAATCCGGGAAGTACTCGTCCGCCAACCCGCCGTCCGGATATTCCAAGATAGAAGGGGCGTCGTTGCCCGACACCTACACTTGGATTACTTCCATATCCACCCGGGCGGAGATCTGGGGGATGCCCACCGGGACGAACGGATTCGACACGGGAAACATCTATGACCAGGTCTGGTCGAAGGGCGGGACGAGTATCCTCTTCGTGGGCGGCTGTTCGCACGACAACTCGTCGTTCGCGCCGTGGTACGGTCTGTCGGACGTGGATGCCAGTCGCAATCTGTCCAATATCGACTCGTACATTGGTGGCCGTCTGTCCTTCGTCTTCGGCGCCGATCCGCTCGCTTCCGTCAAGTACGACCACAGTCAGCTCCAATCGCTCCTGGAGGAGTACGGATATCCGGAGAGCCTCATCTCCGGACTTCCGGACGGACCGACCGGAGAAGGGAGATACGAACAACTGGGTGATGTGGGGGATTTCAGACACATCGGATGGAGGATAGAGATCGATGGGCAGAAGGATGTCGAGGTCGGACCGACGGACGAGTTCGTCGCCCGGCAGTCGCATACGGCGGTATCGCTATGGAGCAGGATCCCGACTGTCACTTTCGACCACAGCAACCTGACGGGGATCGTGGGAACTACCGCGAAGGGGATCTCCGACCTGCAGACGAGTATGCTCATCGAAGGGGATTCGTGTTATCCCGAACTGCCGGATATCGCCGGGTATCGGCATGTCGGATGGTCGATAGAGATCGAGGGGCAGGGGGACGTCGAGGTCGGACCGACGGACGGTCTGGTGTCGCAGCAGACCCACATTGCCAAGTCGATCTGGAAGAGGATCGCCATTCCCATAATCCCGGACGAAGGCGATGCCGATGCGATCGAGGTCATCGTCCCGGACGATTCCGATCACCACTCCGATAACAACAGCAGGACCGTCATTCTTCTCGCAATCCTCGTGGCGATAATCGCCGAGCTGGCCGTTCTCACCATTTCCAGGAGAAGATGAGGAAGGCGGGAGTTGGCCGATTCCCATAGGTTACAGAAGATGCCTTGCTTCATCTGCGGTTCCGGTCCCGGGTCGGAGGATCGGAGAATGAGGACGGCGGGTCCGGATGAGGGGTGCAACCCGATGTTCGACTCATCTGGTCCTACGACTTCGCGGTGAAGTCCGAAGGGCTGAAATAGCGTCGATACCTGGTCCGACGCGATGAGGATGCCTCCGATGAGGAGGGTATGATCGGTTCGAGAATCCTGAACGGGATCTCGGACCTCGGGAACCCGGGTCCATCGGATTGCAGGAGGATTATTCTATGACAGGCAGTGCCAGATCTGGAAGAGGGGGGGGGGCTTCCGGCATCTCCCGTCCGACAACGATTCGCAGAACCTTCCGCAAGTGTCGCGGTTCTGGCAGGATCGGGATGTTCGCTGTTCTGTCGGTCCTCATCATGGCGACGGTGGCATTCGTACCGTTATTCGGTGAGGCCGATTCTGCATCATCGTCGGATGGATATTGGACCTATACGGTCACGTCCGACGGCAAGGTCACCGGTTCCGGCTCCGCCACGGCCATTCCCACGGCCGCCGGGGCGTCCGGGACCACTGGCATCTACACCAGCAACGACGGAACCCACGTGGGATCCTGGGGATTCGACTCCGACGGATACGGACCGTTCGGTTCGTTCTACGCCGCATTCGACGCCTGCCACGGCAATAGGATCGTCTGCCACCTGGACCCGAATAATCTCAGGCTCTCGCTCGACGGGAACATAGAGATCGACGACAGTTCGGAGTACAGGGACTCCGAAGGCACGGAACACACCGTGAACATCATGTGGGTCCTGCCGACGATCTACTGGAGCGTCGACGGCTCCGGGAACCTCGTTCTTTCCAACGACCCGTCCAAAGGAACCGCGTACGCCCACACCTTCGATGGGAGGGACGAACCCTACGAGTACCTGGGGATAGGGGTGTACGAGGCCTCCACCACAGGGGAGGGCGAACAGACGAAGCTCACCTCCACCACGAATTCTCATCCCCTGTACAGCCATCCGAGGTCCGACTTCAGGACCTATGCCGGCAGGAACGTGGTGGCCACCGAGGACGGCACCACACCCACCGGGCACGCCATGCTCTGGAACCTCTACGCATGGCAGCTCTACAGATTCTGCGTCCTGACCGTCGGGGGCGGATGGAACTCCGAGGCCATCTTCGGGAACGGGGACCTCTACGGATTCCACTACGGATCCAAGGTCAATGCCACTGGCGACCTGGACGGTTCCGGTCCGTACGCGGGCAATGTCGGGGATACGGGTTCCGGCGGTTCGCATCATTCCGATTCCGTCAAGGCGTTCATCGAGGACGCGTGGGGCTCGCTCTACGATTTCGTCGACGGCGTCTTGATCTACTATAATAACAACCAGGTCCAGGTGTACGCCACCCAGGCAAAAGTGCCGTCCGACTCCGCGGGAGATTATGCCGATATGAAGATCGGCGTCCTCCCCTCCTCGTCGGGATGTTACGGCCCGTCCACTTCCTCCGATTATCCCGCATTCTGGGGATTGCCTTCGAGCGGTGCTGCGGGTTCCACCTCATCGGGACTTTTCGACTGGATCTGGTCCGATATGGGCTCCTCGTACTCGTCGCCCTACGGTCTCTTCGTGGGCGGGGACTCGAACGGCCAGCTTCAGGACGCCCCGCTGTTCGGGATTTCGTTCATGAATGCGCGCATGGCCACGAACGCCTCGGGCGAGAACTTGGGTGGTCGCCTGGCCTTCGCGTTCGACGCCGACCCGGCGGCGACCGTCGTTCCCGATGTGACGTACAACCACGACGACCTCAGGGCGCTCCTGAAGGAGTCCGGGTATTCCGAGGACCTCGCCGACAGACTTCCGGGTAAGCCGGAAGGGAAGGAGACGTACGATTGCCTGGGCGAGGTCGCGGAGTTCAGACATGCGGGCTGGATCGTCGACGGGAAGCTGTATCCCGCGGACTATCCGTTCGTGAAGACCGAGGACCATGAAGCCAGATCCGTATGGGTGAGATTGCCGGCGGTGACCTACGACCATACAGGACTCATCGAGCTCTCGCAGGATCGGAGCTCGACGGTGGGATTGAGCAACGGTTTGGGGATCGGGGGCCACGAGAGGTACGAGCAGCTCCCCATCAGGAACGGGTACGCGCATGTGGGATGGCGGATCGTGACCGAGGGCGGGGAGGAGGTCGAGGTCGGTCCCACGGACAAGTTCGTCACCCGTCAATCCCACAAGGCGGCATCGCTGTGGACCGAGGTCCCGACTGTCGTCTTCGACCACAGTCAACTCACGGACCTCGTCGGCGAGGATGCGGATGGCGTCTCCGACCTGGCGGCGAACATGGTCATCCAAAGGGGTTCGAAGTATCCTCAGCTCCCGAACACCGCCGGGTATCGGCATGTCGGATGGGAGATCGACGGGGGGCCGGTCGGCTCGACCGCGGAATTGGTCTCGCAGGAGACTCACATCGCCAAGTCGATCTGGAAGAAGATCTCCATCCCCATAATCCCGGACGACACCGATGGGATCGAGATCATAGTTCCGGACGATTCCGGGTCCCAGCTTGATGATGACGGCAAGGCCGTCCTGCTCGTCGCCATCGTCGTAGCGATCATAGCCGAGTTGACCGTTCTCTCAATCTCGAGGAAGAGATGAGGGCCGATCGGCGGGGATGTATGCACGGTCTATCCGACGACCTTCCGATCCCCAAGATGGACGGGCTCTGGATCTGCGGAACCAGAGAGGTGAAGGACACGCACTTCGGTCCGGATATCATGGTCCGAAGAGATGAAATATCGATGCAACCTGGTCCTACGCAGAAGGATGCCCCCGGTTCGGGACCGAATCGGGAGGATATCGGGATGTCCGCAGAAATCGCGGACCTATAGAGTCTGGGTCATAGGTGCTCGGGAGGGATCATTATCATGTCATCTAATATGGAAACTGAATGCATGGGGGGGGGGGATTTTTGCATCTCGCCCCTCCGATGATCTCCTTCCAGAGGTCTCGCGAACGTCAGGAACGCCACGTATGCCTGTTGGCTATCTTCGCGGTACTGGTGATGCTGGCTACGGCTCTGGTGCCTGTGGCATCGGTCTCCGACGGCGCGACACCGTGGTCCGGCACGGATTCCTGGAAGGTCGTGCTCCATACGGAGACCGACAAGAACAAGTGCGAACAGCTGACCGTCCACCTCTACAAGAACGGGAGCGAGGTGACTGATCTCGAGAGCATCGCCCGGGACACGCCGGCTACGGAGAATCCGACCTATGTCTCGAACACGAAGAACGCCGACGGTTCCCGCAAGAACGTCGGCTCCTGGGGATTCAATGATGATGGCTACGGTCCTTTCAACTCGTTCTACGCCGCGTTCGATCTCTCGGACAGCAACAGGATGGTCTGCCACCTCGACCCGTACGACCTCACGAAATCCGTGGACGGCAGGACGGCCGTCTCCATCGACGGGAAGGATGTCAAGATCTCCGACTGCAACATCATGTGGTGCCTCCCCACGGTCTATTGGAAGACCGATTCCGGCGACCTGGTCCTCACCGACGATCCGGATTCCGGAGGCACCGCCTATGCGCACACCGTCTACGGCCCTTCCGGAGAGAAGGAGGTGTTTCCGTACGTGGCGTACGGCGTCTACGAGGCGGGTACGGCCGCCGTCGGCGAGGACACGGTCCTGACATCCCGTTCGGACGCGACGGTCCTGACGGACGAGTCCCGGAAGACGTTCCGCGGATACGCCAACAGCCAGTCGGTCGACGTCACCGGCGAGGGGTCCGGAGGATACGCCATGCTCTGGAACTTCTACCAGTACGAGCTGTACAAGTACTGCGCCATGGCCATCATGGGATCGTGGGATTCCAGGACCGTCGCGGGGAACGGGTGCGTGGTCCATAGCGGAGACGTCTATTACATGACCCCCGGCCTCCTGAACGGGTCCGGGCCCTATGCGGGCACTCGCGGGACGGCCCAATCCGCCTATACGGATTCCGTCAAGGTGTTCATCGAGAACGCGTGGGGGTCCGTCTACGATTTCGTGGACGGCGTCGTCTTCCACGAGCGCGCATACTGCATCGACCAGAAGTCCGTTCCGGACGATTCGGTCGCCGACGACGGCGAATGGATGACGATCCTGACCGAGACGTTGCCGTCGACTGGGTGGGGGAGCGCCCCCTCGAAGAGGGCGGAGATCTGGGGGATGCCGACCGGCAATGGAGGGGGTTCCGCCAGCGGGACGTATAGCTACGTATGGTCCAACACGGGCGACCGCCTCCTGCATGCCGGCGGCAGTTCGCTGGGCTCCTACTGGCTCGGGTATTTCGGGCTCTCGTCCATGGATGCCAACTCCAACGGTCTGAATTTCTCGTATCCGACCATCGGGGGGCGTCTGGCCTTCCTCTTCGATCAGGATCCCGAGGGCAGGCACACCGCGACGTTCGACACCGACGGCGGGACGGGGGATTTCCCTCCCGTGACGGTCCGGAAGGGGGAGCGGTTCGCGATACCCGATGACGTCCCCATCAAGGACGGATACTCATTCGGAGGGTGGTCGGACGGGGAGACCGTGTACCCGCAGGGCGCGACCGTGACTATGGGGGCCGGGGACATCGTCTTCACAGCGCAATGGACGGATAGCCCGGTCCGTACGGTGACCTTCGACCTCGACGGAGGGGTGTGGGATCTGGATCGGGAGGTGTCGGTGGCCGGCGGGACCTATGTGGTCCCGGATGCTGTTCCGACGAAGGGCGGGTGCGCGTTCGGAGGGTGGATGTGCGGGGACGTCCGCATCGGTCAGGGGGAGCGTATTGAACTGGATTCCGACATCATCCTGAAGGCGGTCTGGACGGTGCGCATCGTGCCGATCATCCCCGACGATCCCGAAGCCGTGGAGATCGTCGACGACGGGGGCGGAGGGGCTTCCGGGAAGGACGGTAGGAACATCCTTCTGATCGCCGTCGCGGTGGTCATCATCGCCGAACTGGCGGTGCTCAGCATCTCCGGGAGGAGGTGAGGGGGGCGTCCGGGATGGGACAATGATGGCCGGGGCACGGACCCGATAGTCTGTTCGATACGTAGATCCCTGAGAGGACGAGCATCCCGAAGAACAGATCGGACATGATGTTCCACTTGACCCGACTGCGATGGACCTCTGCACACGGGGCCCGGAGGGGCATTCAAGAAGATTGTGCCGTCGGGCTGGTCTGCGGGCATCGATGGACCGGGGAGGGGTGGCACTGGATATGTCGTAGGCATCCGGTGCGGGCGACGAGATGCACGGGCGATACATCACGGATGATTGTCTACGGGCTTCGGAATCGTGATAAACGAGGAAGTCATGGAGGGATGCCAAGAGACAGGGTTCCGAGGTCGGGGAACGACCACGATGCCCGGGTCGGACAAAAGAACGAGTTGTGATAGCGATGACAGAAGCACAACGGGGCTGCAGGAGGGGGGGGGGAGAACGGCCAGACAGGCTCGACCGGACGGAGGAGAGGTCGAATGCGGACCGTTTCAACAGTCTGAGGCGGTTGAAGGTTTCGACAGTTCTGATGATTTTGGCGATAGGGTCTCTAATGGTACTGATGGATGATCCGGCCGGAGGGGAAACAATTGGTCCACATAAAAGCATAATAGGGGAAGTCACCCAGCATGGAGATACGGGGATCACACTGGGGCAGCCTGAGTTGGTTCCTGTCGGGGAACTCTTTGATCTTACTATTTATGGAAACTCGAAATACAGGCCGGATTGGCAGAGGAACTACTATGGGATCGTGGTGGAGGTCACTGTTGATCAGGGATACAGGCTGGATAAGGTTTATGCGACGTATCACGGGAATAGAAACAATGACCTGGCCGAAGAGGTGTACGTGACATATGGAATCCCGACTGAATGTACCTATACAAGGGACGGGGAGATAAGATATACAACCGAGGATGGCAAAACCAAGTGTTATGCGATATTCGAGGAAGTCGGGGACCCGATGTTCAGGGAAGCCTATAATATAAAGGGGACTGACCACTTGGTATTCGATCAGGACACGGTGGATTTGTATTATAAATCGTCTCGCGACCCGAACTATCCGTCCAGACCGAGCGATGGGACCACATTGCCTTATACAGGGGCACAGAGGACGTTCTATCCGACTGGTCTATCGGGGTCCAATTGCGATGCGGAAGGGAATCAGGCCACGGATGTGGGAGCCTACAGTGCGACCTTCACTCTCAAGAACGGGCTCGCCTGGTTCGGTGGCGGTAGCGGCCCGGTGACGGTCAAATGGGAGATCGTCCCGAAGGATCTGGAAGAAAGTGATCTGTTCTTCGATAATCTCACCCAGGAGTATAGCGGCGAACCCCTCCAGGCGATGGTCAAGCTGGACGGCGAGAAGTATCCCAACGATGCCCTGAACCTGACCGTCATCTACGCGACGAGTTCCGACCCGAAATCCGCATCCGAACCGATCAATGCCGGAACGTACACGATATTCGTATCCACCGACGGCAACAAGAACTTCAATTCTTGTGAGAATCTGATAATGAAGAATCACAAATTCACGATAACTCCGAAGGATCCGGATGAAGGGGACATAAAGGTCACCTACCCCTACGAGGTGGAGTTCGATGAGGACGGCAACCCCAACGTGGCCTACGACGGCACCAGCAAGGCGCCGGAGGTCTCATGGGCCGGAACGGGGGACAAGGTGACCCTCGAGGTATCCTACTACGACAAGGACGGGAACCTCCTGGAAGGGGACCCCGTCGAGATGGGCGAGTACGAGGTCTACGTCAAGGTGAAGAGCGACGATCCCAACTACAAGAGCACCCCGGACGATAGTAAGGGAATCCACGCGACGACGCTGATCATCGGGAAAGCCAACGTCTCGGTCGTCTCGTTCTCCTCGGACCCGGTGATGGAGGGATCCCCCATGACCATGAAGGTCACCTTCAAGACGGCCGGCGACATCACGGAGGACCCCGTCATCAGGT
>CAVJLK010000074.1:0-8769 GCA_963650175.1 Ruminococcus sp. CAG:579
GAATCCGCCCGAACCCGTCGATTATGCACCGGGTCCGGGCTCACTGAATTCACAATCCAGACGTCCGCGGGGCGAATCTAATCATTATATAGGGTTCAAAGCATCTACTACGCTCATGAATAGAATCAAGGTCATCAACGAACCGTCGGAGCTGGTTCCGATGCTGAGGTCCGTTGATACTCCCGTGAAAAGGGACGTGCTGAAAGAGGTGACCTTGGAATGGAGGACTGCCGACGAGATCGAGGAGAAATTCGGTCCGGAGGGGAGGGACGCGATCATCTTCTTCGAGAAGATGAAGCTGGTCGAGACCCGCTGGCTATCCAAGAACGGAGGCTATCCCGAGAAGTCCTACCACACCTACTACACGTCTTTCAGCATCAACGCCCAGTGGCCCGTCTACGAGATCAGCGACGTCCTGACCGCCGCCATGATGAGCGCGGAGGAGTACGCCGACATAGAGGCCAAGATCCTCGAGCAGGTCGGCAAGGACGGGAAGTTCTCCGGGGACATCGCCGAGGCGCTCGGACTGTCGTCCACCATGCTCAAGAGCCTGGTGCGCAGGTCCGTCAAGATGGATTACCGCGGGCACAGGATCGAGCTCATCCACGACGAGTGACGATGGCCGGAATCTGGATAATGAGGATAGGCCACCGTCCCGAGAGGGACAAGAGGGTGACCACCCACGTGGCGCTGTCCTCCCGCGCATTGGGAGCCAAGGGCATATTCGTCGATACCGAGGATCCTGTTCTGGAGGAGAACATCCGCAGCGTCGTCGACAGGTTCGGCGGCGACTACACCATCAGGACGGGGGTGTCCTGGAAGCAGGAGCTCAAGGAGTTCCAAGGCAAAGTGGTCCATCTGACGATGTACGGCCAGAGGGTCGACGAGGCCCTGCCGAAGATCCCGAGGGACGAGGACATGCTCATCGTGGTCGGGGCCGAGAAGGTCCCGGCGGAGGTGTACCAGTGCGCCGATTTCAACGTCTCCGTGGGCAATCAGCCGCATTCGGAGATCGCGGCCCTGGCCATATTCCTGGACAGGTTCACCGGCGGGGAGGCGTTGTACGCGGACCGCGGGGGGCACCTGGAGGTCGTTCCCAACGAGAGGGGGAAGACGGTTGTCGAGCACGATCCCCAGCGACGAGCGCTGCATCGAGTATCTGGAGGAGGCCGGCTGCAAGCGCAGGGTCATAATCCACTGCTGCACGGTCAACGCCGTGGCGCAGGAGATGGTCTCCCGCATCGACGGGGCCGACAGGGACCTGGTGATGGCCGGCGCTCTTCTGCACGACATCGGGCGCTCCGTGGACCATTCGATCATGCACGCCTACATAGGGTCGCAGATCGCGTCCGCCTACGGATTGCCGCAGGCGCTGGTGGACATCATCCGTAAGCACACCGGCGCCGGACTTGACGCGGAGGACGCGGAGGAGATGGGCCTGCCCCCGGCCGATTACATGCCGCGCACGCTGGAGGAGAAGATCGTGGCGCACGCCGACAACTTGGTGAGCGACAACCGCGTCGTGGACCACATGCATTCGGTCGACAAGCTCATCGCCAAGGGTGCCTTCCGCGGGGCGGAGAGGATCGAGGCGTTGCACGTCGAGCTGTCCCGTCTGTACGGCGAGGACCTCGACATCATACAGGCCAGGATCGGGGAGTATCCGGATCTGGAATTGGCCAGAAGGATGGACATCCCGGTGTTCAAGTGAGCTTACGGGCGATACTGAAATATCGTCGGGGCGTTACCAGGGTCAGTGAACAACCATGGTGACCGAAATCAACGAATCCAACTTCGATTCCTTCGTCGAATCCCATAGCATCGCCATCGTCGACTGCTGGGCCCCCTGGTGCGGACCCTGCAGGCGCATGGGGCCGATCGTGGACAATGCCGCCAAGGCGCTCGAGGGCAAGGCCGCCTTCGCGAAGCTCAACACCGACGACAACCAGGGGATCGCCGCCAGGTTCCAGATCAACGCCATCCCGACGCTCCTCGTCTTCAAGGACAAGGTCCTGGTCGATGCGCTGGTGGGGCTCAGGCCGAAGGAAGACATCGTCGAATACGTGAGCAGCCTCCGATGGATTTCGACGTAGCCGTGATAGGCGCCGGCCCCGCGGGGATCCAGGCGGCCATCCACTCTTCGAGGAAGAAGGCGTCCACCGTGGTCCTGGGAAAATCCAGGGCGAGCGCCGTCTACGGGACCCGCATAGAGAACTACCTCGGGACCGGGAGCATCGACGGATCCGAACTGCTCGCCGAGGGCAGAACCCAGGCCGAATCGACGGGCGCTGTGTTCGTCGGGCAGGACGTCATCGCCGCATCGGGCGGCGACCGTTTCACCCTGACCCTGGAGGATGGGAATGTGGTCACGGCCAAGGCCGTCGTCCTGGCCACCGGGATCTCGAGGAGGAAGCTCGGGGTGCCCGGCGAGAAGGAGTTCTTCGGCAAAGGGGTCAGCTACTGCGCCGTGTGCGACTGCAATTTCTACAAGGGGAAGCGCGTGGCCGTCGTCGGGAACGATTCCGAGGCTGCCGTGTCCGCCGAGCTCATGACGAAGTACGCTTTCGAAACGCATTGGATCGCATGGGACATGGGGGCCGACGAGACCCTGGTGCGCAAGGCCGAGGCCGCCGGCGCGAGGATCCATGCTTCCAAGCCGGTATCGATATCCGGCGACGGGAAGGTGTCATCCATCGAGCTGGAGGACGGTTCCTCCATCCCGGTCGACGGGGTGTTCATAGAGCTCGGCGCCAAGTCGTCCGCCGACCTGGCGATGGATCTCGGCGCGATGCCGGAGATCGACGACACGCTGAAGGTGTCCGCCGACTGCTCCACGGATGTCCCGGGGCTGTTCGCCTGCGGGGATGTCGCGGGGAAGCCGTGGCAGGTCGCCAAGGCCGTCGGGCAGGGATGCGTCGCCGGCATGTCGGCGGCCGATTACGCGAGGGGTGCGCAATGACCGTATCCGATCTCATATCTGGAATGCTGAGGGAGGAGGGCGGATTCCAGAAGGCCCTCCGCGGCATCCTCGAGGACGAGCTGAACATGTCTCTCAACGAGTTCTGCCAGGTTTCCGGCATATCGCAGAGCACCATGTACAAGATCCTGGAGGACAAGAGGGAGCCGAACCTGCGCACGGTGCGCCAGGTCGTGAAGTCCCTGAAGATAATCATGGAGCCGGAGGGCTCCCATTTCATAGCCGTCATAGCGAACACGATGGTCGTGGAGAACCTCCCGAAGACCTTGGACCTCGACGGTCTGACGGTGACCATACGCGAGTATCCCGTGTCCACCGTGGAGGACGCCATCATAGCGGCCGTCCGCGCGGAGCGCGACGGCGCATTGGGCGTGGTGTGCGCCCCGATAGTCGCGCCCACGGTCGAGAAGATTCTGACGATCCCGGTGTCCAGGGTGATCCCGTCGAACAGCGTCCTCAAGGCGGTCGACAGGCTGAAGGACCTGATCTGAGCCGTCGGTGGAACTCGAACAGACGTTCCATGCATCGTGTTTCCAGTCCATTTCCGAGTCAGTGGGCGGTATCAAGTTTAAATGCGAGCTTAACTTAACGCTGGTCCGGAGGCAGATGTCCTGTTCGAACTTCAGGTCGTTAGCAATACGCCGATGTCCGGCGTGGACGACATAAACGTCGTCGCGGAGACCCTTCTGGTCCAGATCGGATATCTGCCGAAAGGCTACGACCCGAAGACAGAGGCGATCTCCGTCCGCGACAGCGTCCCCTACAGGCTGTTCATGGAATACCTCGCGGCCTACCCCACCAAGGCATGGACCGTGGAGGAGCTCGCGACCCTTCTGGGCACGACCAAGCCCACCATCTACCGCCACATAAACAAGCTGAAGTCCATGGACATCCTGGAGGCCATGGACGTGGAGTACAACGGGCAGGTCCGCAAGGGCTATCGTATAAGATTCGGCGACCTGGTCAAGGCGTGGAGCTTCACCGAGGCCAACGTGAGCATGGCCATGGAGAACTACCGCAAGACCATCGTCCATTTTCAGGAGCTGATGGGCAGCAGGTGATGATGCATGGCAGACGAGTGTTCCATTTCCAAGGGTGCGAGGTTCTCGGTCGTTTTCAGGATCAACTCCACCAAGGACTGTTCCGTCGAAGGGGTCTACAAGGGCATGGCCGCCATGGGGACCGAGACGGCCCTCGTGTTCGAGACCTCCGAAGGCCTCTCGTTCATCAACGCGTCCGCGGTCGTCCGCATGGACCAGATCGGCGCGGCCCCCGAGGAGCCGAAGAAGAAGGCCGACGACAGGGCCCTCTATGGCTGATTCCGTATCGCTTCTCTCGGCGGACCTCATCGAGGCCGTCAAGACGGGTTCGGTGAAGGACCGGGATTCCCTGCAGAACCTGAAGCTGAAGCTCTGCAAGAGGTACGGCCTTTCGGACGTGCCTCCGAATTCGGACGTTCTCGCGAACGTCCAACCCGCCGACAGGGACCTTCTTCTCCCGTTCCTGATCAAGAAGCCGTTCCGCACCGTCAGCGGCGTCGCCGCCGTGGCGGTGATGACGTCGCCGCACGACTGCCCCCACGGGAAGTGCTCGTACTGCCCCGGAGGGGTGTCCAACGATTCGGCCCAGTCCTACACCGGCAAGGAGCCGGCCGCCCGCAGGGCAGCCAGGAACGGATTCGATCCCTGGAGGCAGGTGACCGACAGGGTCACGCAATTGGAGGAGATCGGCCACAACACCGACAAGATCGACCTGATCATCATGGGCGGGACGTTCACCAGCCGCGATCCGGAGTACCAGGAGTGGTTCGTCAAGCGCTGCTTCGATGCGCTGAACGGCGAGGATTCCGATTCATTGGAGGAGGCGCAGAGGAGGAACACCGTCGCATCCAGGCGCTGCGTCGGGATGACCGTCGAGACCCGTCCGGACGTGTTCACGCCGGAGCAGATCGAGCGCGCAATGCGCCTGGGGGCCACCCGCGTGGAGCTCGGGGTGCAGATCCTCGACGACGAGATACTGAAGGGGGTGCAGCGCGGCCACGGGACCGAGGAGGTCCGCAGGTGCACGAAGGACTGCAGGGACCGCGGCCTGAAGATCTGCTACCACATCATGCCAGGCCTCCCCGGGTCGGATCCGGAGCACGACCTGGAGTGCTTCCGCCGGGTGTTCGACGACCCGGCGTACCGTCCGGACATGCTGAAGTTCTACACCCTGCTGGTGGTCGCAGGTACCGGCGTCTGCGACATGTGGGAGAATGGGGAGTACGTCCCGTACGATGAGGACACCGCCGTGGAGCTCCTGTCCGAGATGAAGGCTCTGGTCCCCGAGTACGTGCGCATCCAGAGGATCCAGAGGGACATCCCCGCGACGGAGATCGTCGCCGGGATAACCAAGAGCAACATCCGCCAGATGGTGGCCTCCCGCATGGCCTCCCAGGGGAGGGCGTGCAGGTGCATCCGCTGCAGGGAGGCCGGACGCACCGACGTCCGCGCGGATTCCGATTCCGCGGAGCTGAAGGACATGATTTACGAGGCCGGCGGGGGCACGGAGCACTTCATCTCGCTGGAATGCGACGATTCGATCATCGGATACGCGCGTCTGAGGCTGGATTCCGGCCCCGCGGCGACGATAAGGGAGCTGAAGGTGTTCGGCCATCCCGCATCCATCGGCGAGGAGGACGGGGACTGGCAGCATCGCGGGTTCGGCAGGAGGCTGGTGTCCGAGGCGGAACGCATCGCTTCGGAGTCCGGCAGGAAACGCATCAGGGTGACCAGCGGTGTCGGGGTGCGCGAGTACTACCGCATGCTCGGATATTCCGAGGACCTGCCCTATATGGCCAAGGATCTGCGATTCAGCCGTAGAACGGGATGCTGTCCCAGCCGGTCCGGCGCTTCCTCATGCTCTTGCCGAGGTTCTCGTAGTTGTCCATCATGTCCTGGGTGACCGACGGGCCGACCGCCGTCAGGGCCTGTTCGAAATGGCGCATGCGGACGGAGTCCGCGTCGGGGTCCTCGCGGTACGCCGCCAGCCCCGCCTCGCGACAGACCGCGGCGAGGTCGGCGCCGACGTAGCCGTCGGTGGCGGACGCCACCGCCTCAAGGTCCACATCGGACGCCAGGGGCATCCTCCTGGTGTGTATCCTCAGGATCCCCAGCCTCGAGTCCCCGTCCGGCTTCCCGACCAGCACCAGGCGGTCGAACCTCCCCGGTCTCAGAAGGGCGGAGTCGATCATGTCCGGGCGGTTGGTGGCGCCCATGACGGTGACGTTCCGCAACCCCTCGATTCCGTCCATGGACGTGAGCATCTGCGCCACGACCCTCTCCCACGCCGAACCGTCGCCCATCCCGCGCACCGGCGCGATGGAATCCAGCTCGTCGAAGAATATGATGCACGGGGCCATCTGCTTGGCCCTCTTGAATATCTGGCGGATGGCGCGCTCGCTCTCCCCCATCCACTTGCTGGCGACCTCCGGGCCGTTCACCGAGATGAAATTGGTCCCGGATTCGTTGGCCAGGGCCTTGGCGATGAGCGTCTTCCCGGTTCCGGGGGGACCGTACAGCAGGATCCCCTTGCCCGGTTCGATGCCGAGCCTGTCGTAGGCGCTGTTCCCGTCCTCCGGGACGAACACCTCCTCGATGCGGCGCCTCACGTCGTCCAGCCCGCCAACGTCGTCCCAGGTGACCTTCGGGATCTCCACCAGGACCTCCCTCATGCCGCTCGGCTCCACCTCGCCCAGGGCGGCGGAGAAGTCGTCCTTGGAGACCTTCATGGATTCGAGGATCTCGGAGGGGATGGCGCGGTCGAGGTCGAGCTCGCTCATGCGGGAGCTCAGGCAGTGCATGGCCGCCTCCCTGCACAAGGCGGCGAGGTCCGCGCCGACGAACCCCTGGGTAACGGATGCCAGCCATTCCGGCGTGACGTCCGGCGTCAGGGGCATGTCCCTCATGTGTACGGACAGGATGTCCGCCCTGGCTTTCCTCCCCGGGATCCCGATCTCGATCTCCCTGTCGAACCTCCCCGGCCTCCTCAGCGCGGGGTCGATGGAGTCCTCGCGGTTGGTCGCTCCGATGACTATGACGTTCCCGCGGTCGCCGAGGCCGTCCATGAGGGTCAGCAGCTGCGCGACGACCCTCCTCTCCACCTCCCCGGACACGTCGTCCCTGCTCGGAGCGATGGAATCGATCTCGTCCAGGAACACTATGCTGGGGGCGTTCTCCTCCGCCTCCTTGAATATCTCCCTCAGGCGCTCCTCGCTCTGCCCGTAGTACTGGCCCATGATCTCTGGCCCGCGGACCGAGAACAGCGATGCGCCGGATTCGTTGGCCACCGCCTCGGCCATGAGGGTCTTCCCGGTCCCGGGGGGACCGTACAGGAGGACGCCCTTGGGGGCGCCGATGCCGAGCCTCTCGAACAGCTCGGGGTGCTTCAGCGGGAGCTCGATCATCTCCCTGATGCGCCTGAGCTCCTCGTCCAGTCCCCCGACGTCGTCGTAGGTGATCTGATGCCCGCGCTGAGCCTTGGAGGTCTGCTTGCGGGCGGTGTCCTTCACGACCACCTTCGTACGGTCGTTGACCATCACCGGCCCCTTGGGCACGGTGGACACGACGGCGAATGTGGAGCGGTTGCCCATGAGGGCGATGTTCGGGACGATGATGTCGGTGTCGGCGACCAGGGGGCGGTTCATGAGCCCTTTGAGGAACACCCCCTCGATCCCGGACTCGAACCTGATCCTCTTCCCGTCGGGGATGTTGGGCGCCAGTGTGACCTGTTCGGCGGGCTGGGGCTCGCATCTGCGGACGGTGACGCTCTCGTCCACGCTGACCCCCGCGTTGGTCCTGGTGAGGCCGTCTATGAAGAGCATCCCCCGACCCTCGTCCTCGGGGTCGCATTTGAACACCTTGGCCACGACGGACCTCTTGCCGGAGATCTCGACGGTGTCCCCCAGTTCCAATCCCAGGGTCCGTCTCGATTCGCAGTCCATCCTGGCGCGGCCGTAGCCCGCTTCGCTCTGGGACCTGGCCATCGCGACCTTCAGGACGAGTGAGTCCGCCATGCCATCGGGCACGTGTCCATCGCGTATAATTGTCACGCGCTGGAGGTCGTCGCGGGCGTGTGATGCTGGCGTCTCGGAGTTCGTGGAACACAGGTCGTCGGACTTCGTGCTGAAGTACGAAGAGATGAAATAGGGTCGATGCGTGGTCCGTTGCAGAATGCGACGTCCAAGATCCGTAGAGAGGTCAGGAGGACGTTGTGAGATCCGCGGAATGTTCGTGGATTCTAGAGCCTGGGTCTGAGGGCCCGGGAGGGATTTACATGGAAGCGAGCAGGAAGAAGTTCGCCGAGGGGGGGGGGGGCTTCAGCCTCGCTCGTTCGAGGCTTGTGCGCTGTAGATCTGGCAAGGGTCACGACTCTTTAAAGGTCTGTGTATTGGCAGTATTTGCAGTCATCATTATGCTGTTGACTGCTATTACGCCGACTGCATCTGAGGGTGCAGATACATCTTCCAATAGTTGGGAATGTACAATCAAAATATACAAAACGACCATCGAGACGAAGTATTCTCAGAATGGTGAACCTTTGGAGCCTACGACTTCAGTCAAAGGTTTCTCCGTCACGGCGACCGGAGAAAAGGCGACGGACGGGTCCTGGGGATTCGACGATGATGGATATGGTCCATTCGGGTCATTCTATATTGCGTTTGACGCCTCTACTACAGAATTCGGCAATTATTTCGGACCTCTGGCTTATAGGCGCGGTTGTCGAATGACGATCGGCCCCGATCTTCTCCGACC
>CAVJLK010000075.1:0-8600 GCA_963650175.1 Ruminococcus sp. CAG:579
ACTGCGAAGTCCGCCTTCTTTAACTTTTCACGAGAGACAGTCTCCGCGACCGCGGTCGCGGAGACTGTCTCTCACGAACTGTGCGTTTAGTACACACCATGAAACCCAGACGGAAGTCCGTGTTCATAATTCCACATTCTTGCAAGAACCGATTCATGGCATCCGCTCGGGACACGGTTTAAATCCCTCTCCCAGGATGCACGCGCATGGACTCCCGGAAGGTCGCGGACCGCATCTCGGAACTGAAGATGAAACTGAACGCCGTCGTGCTCGCTCACAACTACTGCCGTCCCGAGGTCCAGGACGTCGCCGACTTCGTCGGGGACTCCCTCGGGCTTGCCATCAAAGCGAGCAAAACCGACGCCGACGTCATCGTCTTCTGCGGGGTCACGTTCATGGCCGAGACGGCCAAGATCCTCAACCCCGGGAAGAAGGTCCTAATGGCGGAGCCGGAATCGTTCTGCGTCATGGCGCAGATGTGCACCCCCGAGCAGATCGACGGCATGAGATCCAAACACCCCGGAGCGAAGGTGGTCGGCTACGTGAACAGCACCGCCGCCTGCAAGACCCGCCTGGACGTCTGCTGCACCTCGTCCAACGCCGTGGACGTCGTCTCGTCCCTCGAAGGGGACGACGTGATCTTCGTCCCGGACATGAACCTCGGTCGCTACGTCGCCGGAAGATGCCCGAAGAAGAACGTCATCCTCTGGGACGGGTTCTGCCCCATGCACCAGTTCATCACCGTGCGCCAGGTCGAGGCCCTGAAGGCCGAGTTCCAGAATGCGCCGGTGTTCGCCCACCCCGAATGCAGGACCGAGGTCCTGGCGCTGGCCGATGCGATCGGTTCCACGGAGAAGATGATCGGCATGTCCCGGGACAGCGGCGCGGAGGACATAATCATCCTCACCGAGGTCGGGATGAGGCACAGGCTGGAGAAGGAGTGCCCCGGGAAGAGGTTCCACTTCGCGGAGAACGTCGTGTGCACGGCGATGAAGATGATCGACCTGATGTCCGTGCTGACCGTGATGGAGAACCTCTCCAACGAGGTGGTCCTCGACCAGGAGACCATGGAGAAGGCGTACGTCCCCGTGAAGAGGATGATCGACATCGGCTGAGACGGGAGGCGACTTGATTCACGATGCGCGGTCCGAGAACGGCATCTCCGATGCCGGATGTAGAGATGGATGGTGCCGGGAAAGGGGTTCGAACCCTTGACCTTCGGATTTCCCTGGAAGAGGTCCGTTAGACCAGAACCCTATGAGTCCGACGCTCCACCAGGCTGAGCCACCCCGGCCTTGGACCTCCCGATTGGGTCATCGTTTATAAAGATTGTTCAGACGTCCGGATCGGACCGGACTGCTGGACGGAAGAAGAGAAAGCGTTTGATGCCGGCCCCCGAGGGGGCCGACTGGATCACTCCTCGGCGGGGGTCTCCTCCGCAGGGGCTTCCTCGGCCGTCTCCTCGACGGTCTCGGTCTCCTCGGCGGGAGCCTCCTCGGGCTCCGGCTCGACTTCGGCCTCGGGCATGATCGACTCGGGCTCGGAGTCGCCGGCGGCCCTGACCTCGGACTTGCGGATCTCGATCCTCTTGATGGGGATGACGACGCGGCAGGCCCTGGCGAGGTCCTTGGCGAGGTCGCCGGACACGATGGCCTTGACCATCTGGGACAGGGTCTGCTCCTGGCCCATGGCGACGAGGGTCTCCCCGATGACCCTCCTCATGGCGTCCTCCTGGGAGGACTGGATGCGCTTGTCGGCGATGGCCATGGTCTTGATCCTGTAGGAGAAGCCGTCCTTGGTCGTGACGTCGACGACGTGGTCGGTCTTGGTCTTCTTCCTGCGGGTCAGCCTCCTGACGTAGTCGCTGGTCAGGTCGTGGCCGATGAACTCGGTCTTGGCGTCGTGCCCGTCGACGGACGCGACCTTGAACCTGAGCTTGATGTGCATCTTGGAGAAGTCCCCTGTGAGGTCCTGGACGGTGACCTCGACGGTGCGTCCGATGACGTACTCGGGGTCCGCGGAGGGGGTCTCGCCGATCTCCGCCTCGTTGAACATGCGCGGGGCGTGGATCTTGTACCACTCCTTCGCCTTCCACTTGTCCCTGACCTTGCGTCCTCCTCCGGCCGCCTTGGCCTTCTTAGCTGCAACAGATGCTCCTGCCATTGTAGTAGCTCCTTTGAAACTGTGGCGAAGGATTCATCGGTCATATAAAAGGGTATGCGGGAAGGGGGATTTCGGATTTTCGGGGAAATCGACATAGCCAGATGTTCGTCGGTTATCCTAATCAGGATAGCATTATCCTTTTTGGATTGGTACCGCCTATATTTGAATTTTACCTAATTTGACTTAGAATGAAACGCACAGATCGCAGACGTCGTTCGCCCGCGCAGACATCCTGCATAGCGGTCGATCCCCTCGAACCTTCGAACGCTCCCTTCTCCATTGATAGAGGGCCCTCCTCTCCGGCCCCGATGGACCGGAAACACCCTCGGCTTCGTGATTCCGCGGTGGAGGATGATCGGAACACGGTCGACTTCCCTCCGAAATTATCGAATAAACTATATATTAAGATTATAATTTTAGTTCAAAGAAACCTATGCCATACGGCCTCCATATGGAGCGGTGAGGCGAGAGGGGATAACAGCACACGAGGTGGATCATGCAGACAACAGAGGAAGGGACGGAACCGAAGGGTTCGGATGACAGTCAAGATGAGCGCCAGGACACGGGATACGTCACTCCCGACAGGGAATTCGACTTCTACCTGGCCTCCAACCAGTTGCTTCTCGACGAAATCAGAGACCAGCACAGTGAAACGATCAACCTGGTCAACTCGCTCGTACAGCGGTCCGGCATAATCATGGCCTTCAATTCCGTGTTCTTGATCGAACTCTTCAGCCTCCAATCGATAGGAAGCCCCCTTTGGATCGCGACGACCGTTGCGACGCTTCTCGGCATGTCTGCTGGATTGATCACCGTCATCTGGGGCAGACGGATGTCGCCCGGGACGAGGATTGATAAAATCGTTAAGACATACAATGATCAGAATTACAAGGATCTGGTGCCGGCGATATCCAACGGCAAATTGGGGGCCCTGAACAAATCAGTAATGATCGTCGAGCTCGTCTCGAACCTGATCCTTGTAGAAACAGCGTTCCTGCTCGTCAGTGTGATAGGGCTGGTGATCCTCGAGGTGTGAGTATGAGGCCGATATTGAAGAGGGATCCCGAACTGTCCTACTTCGCATATCACACGGAAGACGAGAAGAAACTCGTCCTCATCAAGACCGCGGGGACGGACGAGAACGGGAACTCGATTCCAAAGAGGCAGGAAGGGACGGGGGACGGCACCGCGCTCGACGGTCACCGGAGTCTCCCGCATCCGGATACGGACCGCTTTCCTGCCAACCGGCGTGATAAAGCAGAGAATCATGGAGGTGCAAGAATGAGCCTGATGTGGAAAAGGGATCCCGAACTGTCCTACTTCGCATATCACACGGAAGAGGAGAAGAGGCTCGTCCTCATCGACCCCGTGGAGTTCGACAAGGACGGAAGGATGATCCGCAAGAAGACGAAGAACGACCCCTGCCCCTCCGGGCGGCATCGAAGGGATCGGGAAACCGACGCCACCGATGTCGGAGGGCCCCGCCAGGGGCCTCCCGTCATCGCGGTTTTTCGACAGATGAAGCTCCTGCGACGGACGGGATGGATCGGAAGAGCTGAGAACGTCCTCATCCGGACCATTGCGCACCCGGACGATCCGGCCCGTTCCCCCGCAGGGGCGCTCCGCGCCCCTGATCGCATGGTTCGCGGGAGAGACGATCGGAACGCGGTCCGACGGAGATTCAAAAAAGGAAGACGTTTGGAAGGGGGGCGGAGCCCCCTTCGTGAAGTTCTATCAGAGCACGACCGGCGTGATGTGCGCGGACAGCCCGAGGTCATCCTCGCTCATGCCCATGGCGAGGCCGTAGAGCTGGGAGAGGTGCAAGACGGGCATGCTGAACCCGAGCTCCTTCTGGCTGCCGTCGAACTGCAGGTGGCAGAAGGGGCACACGTCGATGATATACTTGGCTCCGGAGGCCTGCATGTTCTCCAGGTTGGTCTGGGTGAACTTCAGGGCTACATCTCCGAACGCGGCCTTCAGACCTCCGCCGGCCCCGCAGCACAGCATCTTCTGCTTCCTGGGCATGCTCTTGGCGCCGCAGGCCTCGACCAGGTCGTCGAGGATGTGGGGGTTCTCGGGGTCGTCGACCTTCTTGATCGCGCTGGGCTTGAGGAAGTGGCATCCGTAGAAGACCGCGACCTGGTAGTCCAGGGGCTTGGTGATCTTCTCCTTGATCTTCTCGACGCCGACCTCGTTGTACAGGACCTCGGCGAAGTGGTGGACCTCGGTGGTGCCCTTGTACTCCATCCCGATCTCCTTCAGGACCTCGTTGACCTCCTTGAGGGCCTCCTCGTTCCCGTTGAGCTCGTGGGCCGCGTCGAACAGGGTGCCGTAGCATCCGTTGCACACGGTCATGATGGGCAGTCCCTTCTGCTCCGCCAGGGCGAGGTTCCTCGCGGCGGCGGCGAGCCAGGTCTTCTTGTTGAACGCCCTGATGACCCCCGGTGCGGGGCAGCAGCTGGCGTCGTTCAGGTCCTCGAGCTCGATGTCCAGGGCCTTGCAGACCTCCCTGGTGGACTTCTCGATCCCGGGGTACCTCAGGGGCGCGATGCATCCGAGGAAAAACGCGTACTTTGCCATCTTTCATCACTCCTTCGTAATGGTGTCGAACCCGGTGAGGGTCAGGATCTTGTCCAGGTCGGCCTTGGCCTTGTCGTTGGCGAGGACGGTGGGCGGGACCCCGGGCAGACCGAGGGACTCCCTGAGCTTGGTGATGTCGTCCTTCACGGGAACGGTGTGGCCGTACTTGGCGAGGTTCTTCGCGGTGTTCTTGTGGTTGGCGAACATGTGCCCGTCGGCGACCGCGAGGTTCCTGAGGGAGATGACGATGTCCACGATGGGGACCTGGCGGGGGCACCTCTCGACGCAGGTGTAGCAGGTGCTGCACTCCCAGAGCTCGTCGCTGGAGAGGATCTCCTCCCTGAGGCCGAGCTGGGCCATCCTCATGAGCTTCCTGGTCCTGTAGGAGGTCCTCCTGCCGGAGGGGCAGCCCGCGGTGCAGGTGCCGCACTGGAAGCACAGCTTGACGTCGCCGGCGCCGGCGGCCGTCAGCTCCTCGTAGAAATCGGGGTTGGGTGTTACCATAGTATCCAGACCGTGCCAGAATTTACGGGTATATAATGGGTATAGAGGGAAGAGGAGGGGTGTTATCCTTTAAGGTAATCCTGAATCGCTGGAGTCTCCTGGACTTCAGGGCGCTGATGACCTTGGAGACGCTCCTGCTCTCCTCCCTGTACAGGGCGGTGATGGCGTGGCGGAGCATGTTCGGGTCCACGGCGGACTTGAGGCGGAGGTTGCGACGGGTGAGGAGGTACTCTTCGACGAAGAAGCTCCTGTTGGATCCGAGGAGCTCCGGGAGGGAGAAGGTCTCGGAGTCTATGGTGTATTGGCGGTCCTCGGAGTCGAGGAACATGAACGCCACCCTCTGGGCGCCGTACCGGTAGCGGATGAACGAGGGGCCGTTGTCGACGAGCACCATCCCCATGTAGCCGATCTCGTCCATCTCGAACTCGTCGGCGTCGAAGAGGTAGAGGGGATCGTCTATGATGGCGAGGTCGGCGCGGTCCTCCCTGAGCATCCTTATGTTGTACTCGTCGCCGGAGACCACTATGTTCGCGTCGGGGATCTTCAGGGAGGAGATGACGGACATTATGAGGTCCTCGGTGACGGGGCTGCAGCATACGGTGAAGCCCCTGTCGTTCCTGCAGCGGAGGGACATGGCGCGGGCGACGTCGGCTATATGTTGACCATCCTCGGTGAGCTTGGAGCCGGAGGGGGTGGTCTTGAGGATCGGAGAGCCGGCGGCCTCCTCGATGCCGGAGATGTACTTGTGGACCACCGGGACGGAGATTCCGAGTTTTCTGGCCGCGGCGGTCTGGCTGCCGGTGTCCTGGATTGCGAGGAGAGCTTCGAGCTGGCGGGCGGTTACCGGTCTGCCGTTGACCGTCTGGGAGCTCTGGACGCGGATCTGCACAGGGGGTCGGAGGGGGTGGGCGGTAATAATGATGGCGCATGGAGACGGGCGTGCGTCGGATGAACATAAGTTCGGCGGTTGAATGTGACCTATGGAGCGTAGACCTGGATCGGATCCAGAGACGACACGATGGGAAGGAGGGGCATACGGAGGAGACGGACGTTCCGTAGGTTCACCGGTGTTCGGTCCGAAGAGCGGGAAACATGGTGCTTCCCGTACATCGAATCCGAGCGGAGCGGGTCGGATGTCAAATAAACGGAGGCTTTGAGCGGGATACGGAGAGAGCGGAACGCTCCCGGATCGGTGGGAACCGGGATGGGAGCTGAAACGGGAGGTTCTCTCTGGATTAAGCCTGGACCCGGAAGGGTCTGGGAGGAAAGTAAATGAAAGCAATCAAAAGCGAATTCGCCGGGGGGGGGGGCCAAGCAGGCCTCAAAGCTCCTGGCGGCAATGGCAATCCTCGCCGTCGCGTTCGTCGTTCTGGCAGCCGTGCCGGCTGCTCTGACGGACAGCGATGCGGCGACGGAGTATACGGTGAAGATCGCCGCGACCGGCGATGCCGACAAGCTGTTGCAGGCCAACGCGACGGGGGAATACGCCGGCGGATGGACCTATAACAGCACGACTCTCACATTGGGAGCCGACCTGATTCTGAACGTCACCGCCGCGGACACCCTGTCCGAAGCGGCAACAATCGATCTGAAAGGCCACAGCCTGACGATCAATGGTGGAAAGCTCCTGACCCTGACTGCTGTGGCCTCGATCACTGACAGCAGCACCGACAAGACCGGGACGCTGATCATCGACAATAAGGATGGCGGGGTGACCTTCACTGCCGCTGTGGGGACCAACGGGATCGAGACACCCGTGACCTTCAAGAATGGAACGGTCACCGCCTCGGACACCAGCACCGGCGTCATTGTGACCGGGGACGCCACCATCAACGGGGCGACCCTAGAAGGCAAATTCACGTTCGCCGACGTCGAGATGACGTCCGGAACGATCAAGAACACCGCAGGGGTGGCCCTGACCGGAGACAACGTCAAGTACACCGGCGGAACCCTGACCTCTGTAGACGACACAGCTAGAATTGCCGCCGTCAAGAGCGTCGATGCAACCTTCAGCGCTCCGGATGCGGACACCAAGCTGGTCGTCGCCGGTGCGTCCACGGCCGTCGATATGAAGGTCAAGTGCGGGACCCTGGAATTCGGAGCGACCCTGACCGGTACGAGTGCCGGGGTGTCCTACAATAAAGACGATGCGGAGCTGACGGTCGACGGAACCGCGACGAAAATATCCGGAATCATCACCGGAACCGTCACCGCCATAGCATCCACCGCCACTGTGGACAGTACGGCGTACGTGGCCGTCAAGGGTACGCTGGACATGTCCGCCCAGAGCAATCCCACTAGCTATGCCAACATCGCAGTGTTGACCGGCGGAAAACTTGTGGTCCCCAGCGGTACGACAAAGTCAACTGGATCGATGGTTCTGAACTACGGAGGGAACGTATACGAGACCAAATTGGGCACCGATGACAAAACCGACGCCTACGCTGAGAACGCCATCTTCGCGAACCCGACCGACGTGCCGAACCTGAAGACCGCCCTGTACGCCGCGGCGAATGCCAAGGCCGACATAAAGCAGGCAGAAGGAGTTCAGGCTGTCAATTATCACACCGTGACCATAGCAAGTGCCATCACCCAGGACGTCGAGGGCGACATCACCGTCCCCTCGGGAGTGACCCTGAACCTGAATGACGTTGCGCTGACCCTCGCCAAAGGGTCCGTGCTGACCAACAGCGGTACCATCAAAACCGATGACGTGACCAAGGGAAAAATTGTCACATCCAATGATGACACCGAGGTGTTCTACAAGAACGTCGGCGGCACCGTCACGGCCACAATCGGAACCACGGCGATCTACGCTCAGATGGCGAACGGGGTCGGAGGGACGTTCGACGTTGCCCTGACCAAGTCGGCCGCGAGCGTCGACGGGTTCGGGATCTCCGGATCCAGGATCATCGGGAACGATGGGAAGACGACGGACGACATCGCCAAGATAACAGTCACGGACGGGGACCTGACCTTCGGGAAGATCTCCGTCGAGGAGAACGTATACGTGGTCGGAGCGAACGACAAGAACATCACGCTCAAGAGCGTCACTGTCAACAGCGGGGCATCGCTCAAGCTGGCCGGAGGAGCGGAACCCAAAGTGGACGGAATCATGTCCGTGTACGGGGACCTCTCGACATTCACCACCGGAGAGGGTCAGACCGCCAAATCGCAGGTCACCCTGACCGTCCCGAAGGACCAGACATTCAGGATGTACAACGGATCCACCATGAAGAACATCACCCTCGAGGGCGCTGGGACCATCGATGTGTCTCAAGCGCAGAGGGTCAGCGAACAGGGACAGGACATCGGAGAGTCGAAGCCCTTCGGTGCTCTGGAGTATGTCGAGA
>CAVJLK010000076.1:0-8490 GCA_963650175.1 Ruminococcus sp. CAG:579
CCCACCCGCTCTTCGAGGACGCCTCCATGGCGTACTTCAAGACCCACTACTACGGAGGGATCAAGAAGTACCAGTGGACCACCATCCCGCTGTCCATACGCGGGGTGGTCTACACCAAGGACGGGAAGAAGGCCACCGTCAGGATCGGGGAGAACGACGACGAGCCCTCGTTCCTGATCACCGACCTGCTGCCCCATCTGGCACAGAACCAGATGAAGAAGGGCGCCGGCGAGATCGTGGAAGGGGAGCAGCTCAACCTGCTCATCGGGTCCCTCCCGTACGACGACGACAAGGTGAAGGACAGGGTCAAGCTCGCGATCATGTCCATACTGAACGAGAAGTACGGCATCACCGAGGACGATTTCGAGACCGCCGAGCTCTGCGCCGTGCCCGCGTTCAAGCCCAGGGACATGGGCCTGGACAGGTCGATGATCGCGGCCTACGGCCAGGACGACAGCTCCTGCGCCTACGCGGAGTTCATGGCAGAGCTGGACACCAAGAACCCGGAGTACACCACCGTCACCATCTTCGCCGATAAGGAGGAGACAGGATCGGACGGCGTCACCGGCATGAGGTCGTTCTTCTTCAGGGACTTCATCGAGGACCTGGCGCAGGACGAGGGCTGCGAGGTCAGGGACGTCATGAGGAACTCCATCTGCCTCTCCTGCGACGTCAGCGCCGGATTCGACCCGGCCTTCCCCGATGTCATGGAGAGGAACAACTGCTGCTTCATGAACCGCGGACCGTGCCTCGCCAAATACGATGGCGCCAGAGGGAAGTACAGCACCAACGACGCCTCCGCCGAGATGATGGACTACGTCATCTCCATCCTGAGGGACGCGGACGTGTGCTGGCAGATCGGCGAGCTCGGGAAGATCGACCTCGGAGGCGGAGGAACCATCGCGTCCGAGATCTCCGTCCACAGCATCGACACCGTGGACATCGGCGTCCCCGTGCTATCGATGCACGCGCCCATCGAGGTCACCGCCAAAGCGGACGTGTACATGCTGTACAAGGCCATCCTCGCCGTGTACGGCTCCAAGAAACCCAAGGCGTTCTGAACGCCTGGCGGGGGCGACCCCGCCTCACTTCTCTAGATACCTGCCGCAGACCCGGCAGAACTCGTCGCCGGGCTCCACATCGTTCCCGCATTCCGGGCAGTAGTCCGATTCTTCGTACGCGTAGGCCGTCGTGTTCCTGCGGAACCCCAGCGGGAACACGAAGAGCAACGGGATGAAGGCGAACGCTCTGCCCGAAAGGAAGTACAGACCGATAGAGACGGCCGCGAGGGCCGCGAACGCGACGATCAGGAGCATCGTGCGGCTCATATCCTCCTCCCGCAGACCCTGCAGTACCCATAGTCGGGCTCCACCGGCGATCCGCAGTACGGGCAGAACCCGCAGTACTCCTTCTCGGGACCGTTCGGAATCTCCGGCTCCTTCTCGACGGCATCGCCGGAACGCTTCAGATTCGATGCCAGCTGATACGCGGCCAGGCATACGAACAGCAGCCCGAACATGAGGAAGATCATCATGAACGGGAACGGCACGATCTGGAGCACCGTCACGGTCCATAGGAGGGCGAACACGAGCATGAACATCGGACCGATCGCGGCGGAAATCCTCGTCTTCGATGCCATCTCGAACCCCCTCGGACCATCATGGGGCGCCCGATATATGTGGCCTATGGAGATTTACTCAATCACGATTTACTAAATCTCAATAAACTTAATTACGATTAAGTTTTTTACAGGGCATGGACGGGTTCATCGGCCGCGAAAAGGAACTGGATGCGCTGGAGCGCGAGTACTCCAAGAAGGGTTTCGGGATGTTCGTCCTCTACGGACGCAGGAGGGTCGGCAAGAGCACCCTGCTGAGGAGGTTTTCGGAAGGGAAGCGGACCGTGACCATGACCGGGGCCAAGAACGATCCCAAGAGGAACCTGGCCCTGCTGAGGTCCACCGTCCCGGATGACTACAGGATCTCCACGGAACAGTCGCCTGAGGACGTCCTGGATTCCTGGGCGGCCATGTCGAAGGACGGGAGGCTCGTGGTGGTGCTGGACGAGTACCCGTACCTCGCCAACTCCCTCCCGTGGTTCTCCAGCGTCCTCCAGAACCGCATCGACGACGCGTTCTCCGGATGCGACATCTTCCTGATCCTCTGCGGATCGTCCATCGGGGCCATGGAGGACGGGGTCCTCGGATACGAGAGCCCCCTCTACGGCAGGAGGACGGCGCAGCTGATGATGCTCCCGCTCACGTATCTGGAATCCCGCCCGTTCCTAAAGGGGTTCTCGGACGCCGAATGCCTTAGGATCTACGGCATGGTCGGCGGCATACCCGCCTATCTGAAGAAGTTCGACCCCGCCGTCGGATTGGACAGGTGCATCGTGGACGGTTTCCTGACGGACACGGCGTTCTTCAGGATGGAACCGGACTACATCCTGAGGGAGGAGCTCCGGGAGCCGAGCACTTTCTCTCCGCTGATAGCCGCCCTGGCATCCGGGAAGTTCAGACTGAACGAGATAGCCGACGAGGCCGGGATCGACACCTCGCTGGCGACGGCGAAGCTCAAGGAGCTGATGAGGCTCCGGATCGTGGAGAAGGTCGTGCCGTTCAAGGAGAAATCCAAGAAGAAGACGGGATATGTCCTCTCCGACAACATGTTCCGCTTCTGCTACCGCTTCATCGAGGGCTCCTACGTCCCTCTGGACGCCTCCGAGGAGGAGTCGTCGCTCAGGCGCATAGGATCCGGGATGCAGACGTACATGGGATACGTGTTCGAAGCGGCCTGCCGCACCTACGTCCGGAGGAACATGGGCTACAACACCGTGGGGGTGTGGTGGGGCTCCGACCCGACCGCGAAGACGACCGCCGAGATCGATGTGGTGGCGTACGACTACGACGACCCGGACGGCGCGGTGCTCTTCGGGGAATGCAAATGCGGGAGCTCCCCCGTGACCGTCGAGGTCCTGGACGACCTGGTGAGATCGTCGAAGCTGGTGGATTGCGGGGAGCGCAGGTACGCCCTGTTCTCGACCGGAGGGTTCTCGGATGCCGTCGTGTCGGCCGCGAAGGAGAACGGGATAGCGCTGGTGGGGCTGGAGGAGCTGTACTCCCCCGAAGCCAGATGACTGCTGCGTGGTTCGACCCATCCCTTAAAACGTATCCTCCCATCCCCCGTCCATGGATGCCGAAGAGATGCGGAAGGAGGCCGACTCGCTGCGCGGATCGGATCCCGCGAGGGCGGCGGAACTGTACGCGGAGGCGTCGGAGCTCGGTGATGCGCAGGCCTCCTCGTCCCTCGGCTACATGCTCATGGTCGGGGAAGGCGTCGGGAAGGACCCCGAGAAGGCCGCGATGTTTCTGAGGAAGGCGGCGGACTCCGGCGATGCCAAGGCCCTCGTCAACCTCGGGAACCTGATCCTCGAGAAGGACCCGGCGGAGGCGCTGAGGTGCTTCGAGACCGCCGGGGAGGCGGGCAACGTAACGGCGATGATGAACGCCGCCGTCATGCACCGCACCGGCGCCGGGATCCCCACGGACGCATCCAAGGCGGTGTACTGGCTGGAGAAGGCCTCGGAGACCGAGGTGTCAGCCATGTCCGTCCTCGCACACATCCTCCGCACGGGCGAGAACGTCCCTCCGGACAAGCCCCGCGCAGCCGAACTGTACCGCAGGGCGGCGGAGCTGGGAGACGCGGATTCCCAGTACGACCTGGCGATGATGCTCGATTCTGGAGATGGCATCCCCATGGACAGGGACGAGGCTGAGAGATGGTTCCGCGAATCCGCGTCCCAAGGGGACAACGACGCCCGCCTCTGCCTCGGCGGGATCCTCTACGAGCGCGGAGACTTCGCCGGAGCTGAAGGGGTCTTCACCGACGCCGCCCTCGACGGCGACCCCAAGGCGATGTACAACCTCGCCCTGATCTACGCGGAAGGGAATCTCGGGACCCCGGACATGGGGAAGGCGAAGGAATGGCTGGAGGGTGCATCCGAGCTCGGATTCGCCTACGCCCAGTCGATGCTGGGAACGATCCTCCTCGGCGAAGGGGAGAAGAAGGAAGCCGTCGGCCTCCTGAAGGATGCGGCGGAGCAGAACGAGCCCGTCGCGATGTACAACCTGGGCGCCCTCGCATTGTCGGGACAGCTGGAGATGGACGAGCGCGAAGCGGTCGGATATCTCGTCAGAGCGGCGGAATCGGGCGTGCCGGAGGCCGCCGAGCTCCTCGGCAGGCTCTCCGGACAGGGACTGATCCGATCGCGACCGGTCCAGGAGCTCCTCCAGCGATTCGATCCCGTAGGTGCACGGGATCCCCTCGACGCCGGAGACGTGGCGGTCCACTATGGCGCAGTCTATCCCGAACGCCTGCGCCGCCAGAGAATCGTTCTCGCTGTCGCCGATGTACAGCGTCCTCTCCTTCGGCACGTCGAAGAATGAGAACGCCAGGGCGATGGGGTCCGGCGACGGTTTGTGCAACTCCGTCTCGTCCCAGCCCACGACGATCTCCGCCAGCCCGTCCAGACCGCAGTCGGCCATCAGGCCCTCGATCTTGTACCTCCGCTTGCTGGAGACGATCCCCACGCGTTTCCCCTCGGACCTGAGCGCCCTCAGGACGCCGGGGACCTCCGGGAAGGGCTCCGCGCCCTTGTACGTATCGGAATCGACAGCTTTGCGGAACCTTTCGATGAACTCCTCGCGGACGCCGGCATCCTCTGACAGGTTGGCGAAGATGTCGTCCATCGACATCCCCAGGTACTTCCCGAACTCCGACGGATCGTAATCCACTCCCAGAGCGGGCAGCGACTCCTTCAGGATCGCCTCTATCCCGGCCCTGGTCTCGAACAGGGTGTTGTCGAAGTCGAACAGGTACAGGTCGTAGTCCTTCATCTCGTCCCCACGTAGATGTTGACGGCCCCGAAGCTCTTCACGTAGAACCTGGCGTCCTCGAATCCCGCCTTCCTGAAGATGGCGACCATGTCCTCGCCGTACGGGAACCCCTCGATCGACGAGGTGAGCCAATCGTACGCGGGCTGCCTCCCATCGATGACCTTCCCCTTGTCGTACTTGCGGCCCTTCTTCTTGATGCGGCGCATGTAGATGTCGTAGAAGAAGCGGATGAACCTGTTGTCGGGCTTGGACAGCTCGGCGACCACGACCTTCCCCCCGGGGGCGAGGACGCGGTGCATCTCGGACACCGCCTTCTGGATGTCCGTGACGTTGCGGAGCATGTATCCCGATGTGACCAGGTCGAACGATCCGTCCGGGATGTCGAGGTTCAGCGCGTCGCCGACCCTCCAATCTATCTTGCAGGGAAGGTCGAGATCCGCCTCCTTCCTCTCAGCCAGCTCGAGCATCCTGGGGGTGATGTCCACTCCGACGACCTTCCCTTCGGGACCGGCGTTGCGTGCGACGTGGAAAGCTATCTCCCCGGTGCCGGTGCCCACATCCAGGCATCTCTTCCCCGAGATGTCCCCGGCCTTCTTCATCATGAACTTGTGCCACCCCTGCACCATATGCATGGACATGATCTCGTTCATCTCGTCGTAGTAGTCGGCGATCTCGGTGAAGACGTCCTTGACGTACTCCTCCTTGCCTTCGAACTGGTTGCCTATCTTCTCCTCCGTCATGTCAGATCACCGGAATCAGAATCTCTTGGATAACATAGCCGACGACCAGCAGGAGACCGAAATGCCAGTTCATCCTGAAGGCCAGCGGCACGAGCATGAAGTTGGCGTGCGGATCCCCGGAGGACCGCATCGCGTTGTTGTAGAGGACGCGCATGTCGTACAGGGACAGCAACGCCAGGAGGCACGCCGCGGGAGCTGCCCCGATTATGACGAGGACGGCCAACAGGGGGAACGCGACCGCGTTCTCCGCCAGATACAGCTTCAGGGCCCCGTCGCGGGTCATGTGGCTGCACAGCGTGCGGACGCCCGCGTCCTTGTCCTCCTGATAGTCGCGGGTCTCGTTCCCGCACAGGACCGCCGTGATCAGGAACGCGTTGGGCAGCGAGATCAGCAGCGTCTCCACGGAGAACGCGCCCTCCGACATCACGCAGTACGTCCCCAGGGGCATCAGTACGCCCATCATCAGGAACACCACCGGCTGTCCGAGCCCGTGGTACTTGTACGCCACGCCGGTGGTGTACATCCCGGCGCCGGCGACACCGATCAATCCGTAGAGCAGGACGTTCCATCCGGAGTACCAGATGAACGCCAGACCGCACCCGCAGACCGCCAGGAGACAGAATATCCCGGCCATCTTCACCTTGTGCGGTTCCAGGACGCCCGTGACGAGCTCGGGGGAGCGGGTCTCGTTCTCGACCGTGTCCGTTCCCTTCTTGTAGTCCCCGTAGGTGTTCAGCAGGTTCGTCGCCGATTGGATCAGGCACCCCGCGACGATGATCAGGATGAAAACCGCCCATCCGAGGGGGTCGAAAGCGCAATCGCGGTAAGCGACGGCACCGCCGATGAGGACGGGGACCACGGCGCCGTGGAGCGTCCACGGCCTGAAAGCGTTCCACCATCCAGCCTTTACAGGCTTCACCCCGGGCATGAACGCCCCAATGCCGTCACCCACTTAAAGGATGGGACAGCACAAACAGAACTTCAAAATAGTCTTGATTGTTCAAAACTGTACTGAATGCCGACTCGTCAACTTCAGCATCCGACCTTGATGACCTGCGAGAACCGTTCCTTGGATCACAAGATGCCACGAGTCTTTGCGACCGCATGCGGCTCGTCGTTCTCGAAATATACCTTGAGGAGGTGGAAGTCGCATAGTTGCCCTATCGCCCAGATATCCTCCTTCTCGACCAACCGGCCTTTGCGGTATTTCCGATAGGTCTTGTCCAATACAATGCACTCTTCCATCGTACACGTGCTATCTCCCCCGGCTAGACCTTCACTGGAAGTTCCCGATTTAGCGTCTGAATAAATAGCTATGTATTGATAATATGACAAACGTGTTAACAAAATCTACATCTATCAATATACAATCAATCATCTAATAAATTATTGAAACTTAAATCAATATAAATGACATATATGTTATCTGCCCAAACAGAATGGAAGAAGCCACGCCGTCAGAGAACAGCACTACACATGAAGAGCGACAGACAGGTTCCGTCGCCTCCGACCTTCCAGGATGTTCGGGATACCATACCTCCATAGGGTATATTTCGAAATAAAGGGTTCCCGAAAACATCCAGGTCCCGACGAAACGCCCGCCCCTGGAGTCCCCTTTATGTACAGGCTCCGATACGTTCCCCATGGAAGTCCAGGTCAGACCCTACGAGGAACGCGACCTGCCGTTCATGACCGCGATCTGGAACCGGGTCGTGATGGACGGACAGGCCTTCCCACAGGACGAACCCGTGTCCGACGATGAGGCGAAGGATTTCTTCGGATCGTTCGAGCACTGTGGCGTCGCCGAGACGGCCGACGGCAGGGTCGTCGGCATGTACGAGATCCGCCCCAACAACGTCGGGAGGTGCGGGCACATCGCCAACGCCAGCTACGCCGTGGACCCCGATTGCAGGGGGATGCACGTTGGGAGGTCCCTCGTATCGGATTCGCTCGTCAGGGCCAAGGAGCTGGGGTTCCGCATCATGCAGTTCAACGCCGTCGTGAAGGAGAACGCCAACGCGAGGCATCTTTACGAGAGCCTGGGGTTCGACCTGGTCGGGGAGATACCGGGCGGGTTCAGGAGCATCGACGGAAGGTACCATGACATCTGCGTCTACTACCACGTCCTCTGATGCCCACCACTACGGCAGGTGCCTGATAAGGGCGTTCCTCGCCGGCATGGCCATCTCCATAGGCGGATGCGTCTACATGGCCTGCGACGTGAAGTGGGTCGGAGCCGTCCTGTTCTCGGTCGGACTGCTCACGGTGGTCGCGTTCGGATTCGACCTGTACACCGGCAAGATAGGGTACGCGGTCGAGAAGCCCCCGTCCTACATGAAGGACATACTGGTGATCATCGTCGGGAACTTCATCGGATGCCTGATGGTCGGTCTGATGATGCCCTACGACGCGGCTGTGACGGCGGTGGACGCGAAGCTGTCCGTCGAATGGTACAGAGTGATCTTCAAGGGAGTGATGTGCGGGATCCTGATGTTCATCGCCGTCGACTTCTACAAGCAGAGGAAGAGCTTCCTGGCGATCTTCTTCTGCGTGCCGGTGTTCATCCTGGCGGGATTCGAGCACTCCATAGCGGACATGTTCTACTTCGTGTCCGCGAACGTGTTCACCCTGGATGCGCTGGTGTTCATCGTCCTGGTGATAATCGGCAACGGCATCGGCGGGATGCTGATCCCGTTCTGCCGGAAGTACATGAACGAGCCGGAAGGTTCGTGAAACGGGCCTCCGGGCCCTCTTCGTTCTGAAATCCGAGCGCTCCCGCTCGGAGGGGATGAATGTTAGAGTGAGTGGTCCCCTTGAGATTCGAACTCAAGACCTCCCGGTTATCAGCCGGGCGCT
>CAVJLK010000077.1:0-8429 GCA_963650175.1 Ruminococcus sp. CAG:579
GAATCCTTGACTGTCATGCACGGTCAATCGCGCCATGGTTCTTTATGATTCGTCGCGGGAGTGAGGGATCCGGCGAATCGCCCGGGATCCGTGCCGTGAAAAAGGACCGTCCGGACGGGGATCCGGGCGAGAAAAGGGCCCCGCGGGGGATTTCGCCACGGGGCCACGTTAGATTGTTTCAAGGTTATCGGTTCAATCGACCGAGACTCATCTCTTCCTTGAAATGGTCAGCACCGCCAGCTCGGCGATAATGGCCACGATCACGGCGATCAGCAGGACGGATTTCCCGTTCTTCCCGAGCCACGGTTCGGAATCCTTCTCGACGATGACCTCGATCGGTTCCTCCTCGTCGGGGATGATTGGAATCGGACGGGCCGAATCGGATTTCTTCTCCCAGACCGACTTCGCTGTATGTGTGGTATCGTAGAGCAGTTCCGCCGTGGGATTCACGATCGTTCCGCCGATGTCCCATCCGACATGCTTATATCCGGCGGTTTCCGGCAGCTGGGGATAGTTGGGGTGACCTTCGATAATCATGCTCGTGGCGAGTTCGGAGATGCCCTCGGCTTCCGTTCCAACGATTTCCTTCAGGTTGCTATGGCTGAAGATGACGGTCGGAATCGCGCTCCACAGCGACACTGCGACGTGCGAACGTAATGTGACGAACGGGTCCGTGGGGCCGACCTTCACATCCCCTATCATCCAGCCCACATGCGTGTATCCGTCCCGGTTCGGGAGCTGTTCATACCCGTCGTTGCCTTCGATCTCCAGACCGTTGTTCAATCCCGATCTCGAACCGGGATCTCCAGTAGCCTCTACGAGTTGGCTGTGATCGTACGTCACCGCCGGCAATCCGACCCAGACCGACTTGGCGGCATGGGACCTCTTCGACACGAAGTCGTTATCGGCCGGATACTGTACGCCGTTGACGATCCATCCAACATGCCTGAATCCGTCCTCATCCGGAACATCCGGTAGCTGCTCGTACCCCTTGTTTCCTGCAATAGCTATACCGGACTGGAGCTCGGACGCGGAATCTACAGGAAAATCATACTTCTCCAGAAGTGCTTCTAGATTACTGTGATCGTATTCTACAACGGCCGTCGGATCAGCATCAAAAACCATAGCCAAACGAGATCCAGCGTTGGCGTCACCACTCATATAACCATTATACAAACAAGAAATGCCAGCTTGATTACCACTACTATAATATCCGCCTACAATAAGTGCAGCATTTGTATGCCCACTGTAGAAATAGTCTGGACCACCATTACCAACATCAGTTGGAAGTCCCCAAGAATCCAAATTCATAGTGTCTGGCGATATGCCATATCCTTGTTTCCCAGGAGTTACATGCGTCTTATATCTATCCTCTGCGATACTGCTATTCACGATTTGTTCATGATCCTGACGTGCATAGAGGCCATTAGACCAATACGCATCCCCGATGTAATCCCATACATTCCCCCAGGCATTCTCGATGAACAGCCTTACTGCTTCATTGTTTGCATTAATAGTCCCATAGTACGGCCCCTTCATACTCGTTGGACCAGTCTTTTGTACAGAACCATTCACAATGCCCATTCCAATCTGCTGTTGAGAATCAAGATTCTGCATAACCGCAAGTGAGCAAAAGCGATAGAGCTGGTATTGATAGAAATTCCAAATCATAGAATGACCACCATAGGCAACAGTTTCTTTTGCCGACTTCTGAAACACATCTACCGTGGTGCTTACCGTCGGATTTTGATCATAAGCCGAGAAGAGCTTTCCAGCACTAATCTGAGCCTCATACACTCCTAAGGCCAGGTAGTTGTAGACCTTGCCATCTATAGTATGTGCGGGAGCGGTGGCGTCACCAACCTTCTCGCTTGACATCGTCAAAGTACCATCGTCTCCAACTGACATCCAAACGGTTGGAAGGACCCACATTACATTATATTTTGTATAATCATTACTGCTATCATAAATCAAATCTCCATTGATATCTTCTTGAAGATTCGATGGCTTTAAATGCTTACAAATTTCCCCCGTTGAAACGTCGACCGCCGCATAGAATGAGCCGAACGGCCCGTACCCGGTCTCATCATCGAATCCCCAATCCCCGACCGATGCGTTTCCATCGTTCCCGTTGACTGGTTCCATCACTCTCGGTTCAGCCCCGTTCTCGGAGTATCTCGTCGTTATACTGCCATCGTCGCCGATGGTGAGAGTACATGTCCAAACCTCCGACCATCCATCCGATGCTGCCTCCGAATCCTCCGATGCCAATGGCACCGCAGCGACCACCAGCATGATGACCGCCATGAATATAGCAAATGTACAAGCTCCCGGAGAATCACAGCCTCCTCCGGACCTTCTGTGAACAATCCTCGAGCGAGCGAGGCCGAAGCCCCCCCCCCCTTGGCGAACTTATTCCTGCTCGCTTCCATAGGTATGTCCCCCTGAACCCTCCTGGACCAGGTCATATCAGTGCATTCACGCGAACCTCGAAACAGACGATGTCGCGTCACTCCAACCAAGAACCCTCTCCGACTGGGTTGGCTACTGCACCTTATACCTCAGACGAACCCCTCATGCAGTTTATATCTTCGTACCATCGACTCTGCTCCGTAGTCCTATCTCTCAACTCCTAATCATCAATACATCGGAGAAGAAGCGAACCCGTCCCACACCCGACGCGTTGCAGATCCTAGCCCGCGTATCCCGTCGGAATAGATGGACGACCAGGTTCGCGCCGATCCCGACGATCAGTGCGAACCCCATCGTCATGAGCGTGACGCAGACCGTCTCCCTCCATCCGATCTCCCTCCACATGGTGGCGATCGTCGCTATGCACGGCATGTACACGGCCATCACCGCACCGAACACCACGAACTGCTCCGGAGTCATGAACTCCGCCAGCGGGACCCCCGCGGCCAGGATCTGCAGCATCCCCAGGGCCATCTCCTTCCTCAGGATCCCCACGATGAACGATATGATGCAAACCGCGGGCAGCCCCAGCAGCCCCGCCGTCACCGGGGACAGCGGGTCCACGATCGGATCCAGGAGGTCGTATGAGATCAGGATCTCGATCACCACGGAACCGGCCACCAGCAGGGGCAGCGCGATGTAGATGAAGTCCTTGATGCGCGCCCACGTCTTGGACAGGATGTTGCGGACTCCCGGCATCTGCAGGGGCGGCAGCTCCATCGCCAGGTTGCTCGGCTCATACCTCAGGAACCTGTTCAGGAGCACCCCGGTCAGCGCCCCCAGGCAGACCAGCATCAGCAGGATGCAGACGGCCGCGAGCATCCCGGAGAACTTCCCGATGGCCCCGAATATGATGGCCATCTGCGCCGAGCACGGCACCGCCGTGACGATCATCGCCGACAGGATGACCTTCTCGCGCCTGGATTGGATGGTGCGCACGGCCATTATGGCGGGCACGTTGCACCCGATCCCCACGATCATGGGTATGAACGCCCCTCCGTGCAATCCGAACCTGTGCATGGTGTTGTCCAGCAGGACCACGGCGCGCGTCAGGTACCCCGAATCCTCCAGCACCCCCAGCATCAGGTAGAACACCAGGATGTACGGGATCACCAGGGTCAGTATGGCCTGGAGGCTCCCGTCGATGCCGGTGAACACGGCCTCCCCGAACCTCCCCCCGATGTCCTCTCCGAAGTCTATCAGGGACGTCCCGACGATAGCATCGTAAGCAGAGGACACGACGGAATCCAGGAACGAACCGCCGTACACCACGACGGCCAGGATGGCCAGGCACACCGCCGCCAGGACGGGTATCCCGGTGCGTGGGGCGATCAGTACGTCGGAGATCCTCTCGGACAGCGTCGGCTGGACCTCGACCCTTCTGACGCATTCCGTCTCGATCGTCCCCGCCAGGGCGTACCTGGCGGATGCCGTCGAGACCTCCAGCGGATGCCCCTCGCCCTCGGCGTACAGCCTGGATATCGCCGCCGCCGAGGACGTCAGACGCTCCCCTGCGATCTCCCCAAACTCCTCGGAACCCTCCAGGAGCTTCACCGCGATCCCGCGGCGGGCGAAGGGCAGGCCGTCCGGCATGGCATCCTCCAGACTCGATATGGCCGCCTCCACCCCGCGGTCGTACGGCGGATGGACGGATGAGACGCGGGCGGAACCGGAGCAGATCGCATCCGCCAGGGCGTCCACGCCCTCGGAGGTCTTGGAGGAGACCTCCGCCACGGGTATTCCCAGCATCGCTTCCAGACGCTCCCGGTCGATGACCGAGCTCCTGCGGGATGCGTCGACCTTGTTCAGCGCGAGTACCGCCGGGATCCCCAGCTCCATGGCCTCGATGCACAGCACGATGCTACCGACCAGGGACGTCGCGTCAGCCACGAGGACGACGCAGTCGTAGTCCTCCCCTATGAGGCTCCTGACGACCACCTTCTCGTCGTCGGAGTTCCCGGACACGCTGTACGTCCCCGGCAGGTCCCTGACGACGACCGTGCGGCCGTTCCTGACGATGGCGCCCTCGTCGAACGAGACGGTCGTCCCTGGATAGTTGGAGGAGATGACCCCCACGCCGGTGAGACGGCTGAAGAGCGATGATTTGCCGACGTTCGGCTGGCCCAATAAGGCGACTCTCAGCGCCCTTCCGGGCGCGTCCTGGCCATCAGCATCCATGTGTATGCGACGGCATCCGCCATCTCGTATAAGCGGGTTCAGGAGTCGGTGCTGACGTCCACGAAGATGCAGGACGCCAGCCTGTAGTCCAGAGCCATGGTCGCGTCCCCGATGCGGGCGACGCGGGGCCCTCCGTCGGAGAGGATCGCATCGATGGAGATCTCCCTGCCGGGCACGAACCCCATGGAGATCAGCTTCTTGACGACGTCCGCGTCCTCGGACTTGATGTGGGATATCCTTCCGGACTGGTTCTGGGAGAGCTTGTTCAGCGGGAGGATGTTCATGATCCCCTCGGAGACCGCCTTGCACGGGGTGATGCAGCACTGGCAGTCCACGTCCACGGGGGTGCCCATCATATGGCACATCTTGATGGCGGACTCGTCGGAGATCGCGTGCTCGATGCGGCAGGCCTCCTCGTGGGCCGTCTTGTGGTCCACGTTCAGATAATCGGTCAGGAAGCGCTCGACGACATGGTGCTTCTTGCGGAGCTGGCGGGCCAGGACGATGCCCTCCTCCGTGAGGGACACGCCTTTGTATTTCTCGTAGTCGACGAGACCCTCCTTCGCCAGGACCTTGATCATCTCGCTGACGCTCGCCGGAGACACGTTCATGTACGAGGCGAGCTCGGTGGTCTTGGCCACCCCGTCGCCCTCCGTCAGCCTCAGAATGTTGATGAGATAATCCTCGCGGTTCCCTGTCGTCATCAGCACTGGAATGCCACGATTCCATTTAAAGACGTCATAAGGTCCCCGTTCCGTTAACGGACGTTAATACTCCGTCGTTCGGAGGTCTATCCCGATCATGGCGGTCGCCAGGCCCTCGTCTGGCTGGCCCATCGTCCTGTGGATGATGGCGCTGCTGGACGGCGATGGGAACCAGAGCACCGCCGAGCAGGATTCCGGAATCGATCCGTCCTCCCCGCGGTAGTCCTGGGAGAGCATCTCCATGTACGGTGCGTCGCCCATGCCCCCGTCCGTCCTCATGACGAAGTTGTCGCTGATGAAGATCAGGTCCGGCCTGCCGGAGTACTCCTGTATCCTCGAATACGGGATGTCGCGGCCGATCTCCTCCCCCGACGAATCCCTGAGGATCATCGTAGTTGTCGGCGGGACCCAGAAATCCGAACCCACGAAGGCGATGAACACCCTTCCGCGGGCGAGGCAGTCGCGCAGCCCGGAGTTGTCCACCGGCGTCCCGAAGGCGGACATGACCGTGGACTCCTCGAGCCTCACGCTCTCCAGCAGTCCGGGGGGCATCTCCTCAGCCCTGGCCACGCCCCTCTGAACCCTGAGCCAATCCAGGAACCCATCGGCATCCATGCCCAAGAAGCGACGGACCCAATATAAATATGAATCAGGGCATGGAAGCGCTATGGATACGGCAATGGCGATGGTCGTCATTGGTGGCCTTCTGGAACCCGTGTGGGTGGTGGCCCTCAAGAAATACAACACTGAGCGCAACTTCAGGTGGATCATCGCCACTGTCTTCTTCGCAATTCTCAGCCCGGCCATGATGGGGATTGGGATGAAAACGATATCTGTGGGCATCGCTTACGCGGTCTGGACCGGGATCGGCGCCGTGTGCACGATGATCGTCGGATACGTCCTCTACAAGGACCGCGTGGGAGCCGTGAAACTGGCATGCGTCGGATTGATCCTGGTGGGCGTCGTCGGCCTCGAGCTCGTATCGGGGGGAGCCCGATGGACCGCGCATGGGCATGGGTCCTGACCGGAGGGGTCTTCGAGACCGTCTGGGCCACATTCATGAAGATGTCGGACGGCTTCACGAACATCCCGTACGTGATCCTCACCCTGATCTTCTTGGGCGTCAGCTTGTATCTCCTGAACAGGGGGTTCCGCGCAGGGCTCCCGACCGGGCCCTGCTACGCCGTGTGGGTAGGCATCGGCGCGGTGGGATCCGTGCTCGTGGGGGTCGCCGCTTTCGGCGACGTGCTGAGCATGGGCGGATGGGCGTGCATCGCGATGATCGTCGCCGGCGTGGTCGGACTGAACCTGTCCTCGGAACCGTCGGAAGAATGACGGTCACATGTCGAAGCCGCACTTGCCGAGCAGGTCGATGGTCTGATCGTACAGCTCGACGTACTCGTCGGTTGGCTCCAGCTCCTTGACGTCGTAGCAGTCCTGGAAGCGCTTGCCCTGGGGAGCGTGGCCGAAATCGTTCTCGTACATCCCGACCACCTTGTCCAGGATGGCGTTGACGTCGGAGATCTCCATGCCGCAGGTCGCCAGGGACACCTCGCCCATCATCCTGGCCTCCATGCCGGTGGTCTTGTTCTGCGAGACTCCCTTGGACGATGCGACACCGGACAGGAGCTCCCTCCCGGATGCGGTGTCGGCCATGGCCTGGGCGGCGATCTCCAGCAGGCACATCTGCGTGCAGGGTCCGGCCAGGGTGTAGTACTGGTTCGCCAGGAGGAAATCAGTGTTCTGGTCCAGGGCGGCCGCGGCGTGGGCGGCGATCTGCAGCGTCTCCCTCGTGGTCGTGGTGCCCCATCTGATGTGGATCGGGCCGTCCAGATGGATGTCGCAATCGAATATGGCGAACGATGCTATCATGGTGGCGACATCGCATATCGCCGTCTCCTCCACGCCTCCGACGTACCCCCCGAAGATGGGCATCTGCTCCATCATGATGATGTCCCCGTTGGCGCCCCATCCAGCCAGCATGTTCAATCCCGCCATATCCATCTTCAGCTCGTTGAGCTGGGAGCACTCGTGGGCGTCGAAGGACTTCATGCCGTACATCGTCAGGTCCGACGATATCCTCCCCGCCGCGGACAGCGGAGTCTGTGGACCCTATATGCACATCCCGGGGCGCTGCGACATCAGGCAGGCTTCGCGCACGTACCTGATCTCGGCCATTGTGGCGCGAATCTCCCACGGGGTGTTGGTGGTCGCGGCGTGGTTGTTCACGGTGTTCAGGACGCCGCTGACGATGGTGTCGACCACCGGCTCCTGCGCGTAGGAGCTGATTATCGGGACGAACAGGTTCTCCGACACGGGGGCGCCGGTGGGTCCACCCTGGATGATCGGCTTCCGGCTGTCGTTCCCGCGACGGGCCTTGCACTCCCTCTCGTCCTTGCCGGAACCGAGCTTGAGCTTCTGCGGTGCCATCTTGAGGCCCTCGAAGAGCTCGTCCTCGCTGATCCTCATGACCCTACCCAGATCGGTGTTGTAGAAACCGGTGTTCAGGAGCATCTCCATCCCGGCGAGGAACAGCCTCTCGCAGAGGTCCTCGTCGGTGGGGATTATGTCCTTGGTGAAACGGATGTCGTACTTCTCCTTCATGCGGGCGGCGTTGGTGGGGACCACGGTGTAATCCCACTGGTCCTCGCGCATCCTCTCGCCCTCGAAGAAGCGGTCGTACGCTTCGTAGATGTCGACATACTTTTTCGCCGTCATTGGTGGACACTGGTTCCGTTTCGATTGTTGACCTATCTGCGTTCGTATTAATAACGGCGCGCACGTCGCGCCGTCTGGACGACTTCCCGGTGCGGGCCCGCTCATGGGCCCGTCGGAAGGTGCGATCCCGCCCCGGATGAGGAAAACAGAAAAGAGCCGGGACGGGTCCCCGCCGGAGGGTTCCGGCGGGTAAGGCGTTGGGAGGAGGACCTCAGTGCTTGATGTCGAAGCCGATGTCCCTGAGGGTCTGGACGGCCTTGTCGTAGACCTCCAGGTACTCCTGGGTGGGCTTGACGGTCTTCACGTCGTAGCACTCCTGGAAGGTCTTTCCGGCGGGCGCGTCGGTGTAGTGGGCCT
>CAVJLK010000078.1:0-7992 GCA_963650175.1 Ruminococcus sp. CAG:579
CCGTAGTAGTGGGTCTTGAAGTACGCCATGGAGGCGTCCTCGAAGAGCGGGTGGGGCTTGAAGTCGAGCCTGGGGCTGTCGATGTGGGCGACGGTGACGCGGACGCCCTCGGAAATCGGCTTCTTCCCCTTGGTGCACATTAGGATGGTCTTCCCGCGGTTGACCTTGTAGAACTTGGATCCGGCCTTTAGCTTGGATCCGCGGGCGTACTCCTTGTATCCCTTCTCCTTCAGGATCGGGAGCACGTAGTCGACGACCTCGCGCTCGGTCTTGTTGGAGAGGAACTGCTTGTATCCCTCGCAGAACTGTTCGGCCTCGCCGAGGATCCCCTTCTTGGATTCGGGGATGCTCTTGCGGTCGCTGAGGAGCTTCTCGGAGAGCTCCTGACCCTTGGTTTTCTTGACCATGGGTTCCCGGAAGGCTCACGGATACTTACAACTGTCCCGGTCACGCGCGATCGGGACGATGATGCAGGGTTCCCCTCCGAGGGAATCCAGGAGTCTTTGGTACTCTTCGAGGTCCGCTTCGGAGTCGGAGAGGATGTTGAACGCCCCTTGCTCGTCGCGGAGGACCATGCCGGTGTCCGAGAATCCGTTCCTCAGGTAGAACGACCGCCTTCTGACGCGGACGTCCGTGGAAGGGGCCCCTTCGGGGACGAGCTCGATGTTGAGGAGGATGGGGGATTGGTATTCCTCCTTGATGTGCTCCAGGATGCGCCGGCCCAATCCCAGATCCCGGCGGTCTCCCGACACGGCGAGGTAGAACAGGAACGTCATCCCGTCTCCGCGGATGACGCAGTACATCCCGGCGACCTCCTCCCCGAATTTCACCGCCACGAGGTCCGGTTGTCCCCCTTCGGGGCTGGATAGGAGCGAATCGAGCGGCACCCGTTCCTCGGTCGGGAAGGAATCGAGGTAGATGTCGCGGATCCCGTAGAAGTCCCCCGTACCCGCTGCGACGCGACGGTATTCGAGCATGGGTTCCGAGTCGGGATTGTTCATGGAGCTCCCAGTTGTCTGCGGTACATATCGGTTCGTCCCTCATCGAACGGATAATGAACTCTTCATTTGAAGAGAAATGAAGAGTTGTGAAGAGTTTGGCAAGTCCGGATCACACGCCATAGGGCTGGAAGTTTCATACAGTGACTGGATGGTCTTCGGTTCCGACATCGACAGGCCCTTTCCGCGGACGTACCGGGACGATCGGAGCGGGGCCCTGCTCGCGCTGTCGAGGGAACGGGGGCTCGTCGCGCTCCCCGACAGGTTCATTACGCACACCTCTCTCCCATGAGCGATGAAGGGCGATCTCCACACCTTGAAGAGGGTCTGTCAGTGCGGTTCCGGAGTGATGCTCGCGGGCACCGCGGTCATAGCACTGGTCATCATCGCTCTGCTGATCATCGGCATCGGATCGCTGTTCTCCGACGCGTTCTCCGATTTCCTGGGGTCGTGCATCGGCAAGTCCGTGGGTTCCGATCCCGGGGAGGAGGTGGCCGGAGCGTACTTCGAGCTCCTCGCCACATTTGTTCTTGCCCTGGTCACCGTCCGGACGACTCATCTCGTGATGATATCCATAAGGGACGAGCACAGCCCCTTCACCGAGGAGAACACGTCCCGCGTCACCGCCCTTTCGAGGATGTACGTCGCCGGGGCCGTCGTCCTGGCGGTTCTCGAACTGGTCGGAGGGAGGGGGCCGGCGGGATCCGCGTTCATGTTCTTCGGCTGCATCCTCCTCTCCGTCGTGCTGTTCATGTTCGCACTGATGATCCGCTACGGCGCCGTCCTGCAGGACGAGTCCGACCATACCCTGTGATACCATGGCGATAATCCTCAGATTGGACAGGATGATGGCGGACCGGAAGGTCTCCCTCAACCAGCTGGCGGAGATGGTCGGGATAAGCAACGTCAACCTCTCGAACATCAAGACCGGGAAGATCTGCGCCATCAGGTTCTCCACCCTCAACGGGATATGCAGGGCGCTGCAATGCCAACCCGGGGATATCCTGGAGTACGTGGAGGACGACGAGGATTCATTTAACGATAGTCGATAAATTTTTCTCGATTGTCAATATTAAAATACCACTCCGGCTTCCGCAGTCCGATGAGAACGATTGTGAAACTCCTTAGCAGCACCGCCTTCATGATGGGCGCCGCCGTCGTGATCTCCCTGGTCACCAACGAGTACATCACCGGATGGTATCCGGATTTCCTGGCGAACGACAGCGGTCTGCGCAGCAACATCACGATAATCTTGTTGGCGTGCATGCTCACGGTGACCCTGTCGAGGATTCCGTACAGGGATCTGAATCCCGTAACGAACGCGAAATCTGTTTTCCGCGCGATCGTCCTGGGGTTGGTGGTGGCTTCCACGATCCCGCTGGTGGCGTACTTCATCCTGAAGGATGTGGACGGGTACTCCCAGTACGCCCCCGGACTGGTGTTCCTGGCGGCGACCCCGTTCGCAGGGTCCGTCGGACCGCTCTCCCTCATCCTGAGGGGTGATCTGGAGCACGCCCTGAGGTCGACCATAGTCGTTTACGCGGTCGCGCTGCTGTGGATCCCGTTCATCGTGTGGATCACCCTCGGGGAGACGGTCGACATGACGACAGTCGCCGTGACCGTGGTGGAGCTCATCGGGGTGCCCCTGGTGCTCTCCAGACTGTTCACCAAGGTGAAGATCGACAAGACGGTCATGGCCGTGGTCCTGAACTGCATCATCGCCTTCCTGGTCTGGCTCTCCGTCGGCGCCACCAACTTCGGGTCCGCCGGGGTGGTCGTCCTGGCGGTGTTCATGGTCATCGCCGCGCTGAGGGACATAGGCCTCGGATTGGGCACGGAGGCGGTGGAGAGGAGGCTCGGGATCCCCTGGTCCCAGAGGGTCACGGACATCCTCATGATCTCCTACAAGAACAAGGGCATAGCCATCGCCCTGTGCGTGGCCGTGATGGGTCCCCAGACGCCCTACGCGATGGTCGCCATCGCCGCATCCATCGTGGTGGAGGTGTGCTGGGTGGCGTTCATGGATTCCGTCCTGTTCTCGAAGAGGAGGATGGAGAAGGAGCTCCGCATGGACTCGGACGCCGGAAGGCATCAGGCATGGGAGAGCTGAAAACAACCTTGGCCGGGCGATGCCCGGCCGTTTTGTGAGAGGATTCAGAGCGCGCCGCAGTCCTTGGCGGCCTTGACGCAGGTCTTGCAGGAGTCCTTGATCTTCGGAAGACCCAGCTCCAGGAGTTTGAGCACCTTGTCCAGGCACTCGGACATGGTCCTGCTGACCATGGCGATATCCACGGGCTCGTCCTTCCACACGTCGTAGTCGGTGACGGTGGCGAGGCTGCAGTAGCACATGCCCAGCTCCCTGGCGAGCTGGCATTCGGGCACGACGGTCATGCCGATGATGTCGGCGAAGTGCCTGAACATGCTGCTCTCGGCCCTGGTGGAGAACCTCGGCCCCTCGATGCACAGATACGTCCCTCCCATGTGGTACTTGATCCCCATGTCCTTGGCGACCCCCTCGAAGATCGAGTTCAGGTGGGGGCAGAACGGGTCGGGGATGGAGATGTGGACGGTCTTGTCCATGAAGTAGGTGTACTCCCTCCTCTTGGTGAAGTCGATGAACTGGTCCGCGATGACCAGGTCCCCGGGGGCGAAGTCCTCCTGGAGGGAACCTACGGCGCAGGCGGAGATCACGTACTTGCATCCGAGCTCCTTCAGCGCCCACATGTTCGCCCTGTAGGGGACGGACGAGGGGGGATGCTGGTGCTGCTTCCCGTGGCGGTAGAGGAAGGCGACCTCGACCCCGTTGATCCTCCCGACGAGGATCGGGTCCGAGGGCTTTCCGTAGGGGGTGTCGGGGAACACCTCCTCGATTGTCTCGAAGGTGTCGGGGTTGTAGATTCCCGTGCCTCCGATGATCGCTATCTTGGGCATGGGACGTCCAACGTCGACCGGCTATAAGGGTGTTCCTCGGAACCGGTGCGATGCCGAGGCCGTCGGGACGACCGTTCGACCCGGGGTCTCCCTTGCTCCGGGCATCGATGCATTCGTCCGACTCCGCCAGACGCGTCCTCCGCACGGCCTCGCGCGCCCCTCCGCGACGGCGGGATAACGGTTATCTATGACCATTCGATGCGAACACCCAGTGGACGACATGACGCTCAAATTCGGGGTTCCCAACAAAGGACGTCTCAACGAGAGGACGATCGAGCTCCTCACGAAGGCGGGACTCGATCTCGGGGAGGAGATCGGGAGGAAGCTCTACATCAAGGCCAGGAACCAGGACGTGGAGGTCCTGTTCGTCAGGGCCCAGGACATACCCGAGTTCATCGCCAAGGGCGCGATCGACGTGGGCATAACCGGACAGGACCAGGTCGCGGAAGCCGGCGTCTCCATCGTGGAGAAGCTCCCGCTGAGGTTCGGATACTGCCACATGGCCGTCGCCGTGCCCGACGAGAGCGGGATAACCGACGCGTCCCAGATCGAGGACGGGGCGCGCATCGCCACCTCGTACCCGAATATCGCGAAGCGCTACTTCGAGTCCTTGGGGAAGGACGTCAACGTCATCGTCGTCACCGGGGCCGCGGAGGTCATGCCGTACCTCGGGATAGCGGATTACATCGTGGATCTCGTGTCCACCGGGTCCACGCTCAGGATGAACAGGATGACGGAGGCCGGCAGGATACTCGATTCCCAGGCCTGCGTCTTCACCAGCGAGGCCGCCCTGCGGAGGTGCGGACCGGAGATACAGGAGCTGGTGGATTCCATCGACAGCGTCATCAACGCCGAGTCCAGGAAGTACCTGATGGCCAACGTCCCCAGGGACCGCATCGCGGACGCCGAGAGGATTATCCCCGGACTGGAGGGGCCGACCGTCCTGGAGGTCGCCGGGAACGGCGGATACGTGGCGTTGCACGCGGTCATAGACGCGAACGACGCCTTCCGCACGATATCCGAGCTCAGGAAGATAGGCGCCAAGGGCATCCTCACGACCGAGATCGAAAGGCTGGTGAACCGATGTCAGACGACAGGAGCATAATGAGGGAGACCGCCAGGGACTTCGTCAAGTACTACAATCCCAAGCTCCACGGCGAGATCCGCCTGGACACCAACACCAACGTACTCGGCTCCAACCCCGCGGCCGCGGAGTACCTGCGCACCCACACATGGGACCTCAACGGATATCCGGACACCTACTCCGGGAACCTCAGGGGGGCCCTGGGGAGGCTGTACGGGCTGGATCCCGATACGATCATAGCCGGCAACGGGTCCGACGAGATGATAGACGTCATCTTCAAGACGTTCACCAACTGGGGCGACGACACCGCCGTCCCCGTCCCGTCGTACTCGCTGTACGACTACTTCGTCAAGTGCAACGGCGGGAAGGCCATCCCGGTCGATCTGACCGATGACTACCAGCTGGATGTCGACGCCCTCGTCAGGACGAAGGCGAAGCTGACCATCGTGCCGTCCCCCAACAACCCCACCGGGAACTGCTTCAGGCGGAAGGACGTGGAGGACCTCATCGCCAGGTTCGACGGGATAGTCGTTCTCGACGAGGCGTACGCCGAGTACTCCGGCGAGGGGATGATCTCCAAGGTCGGGGAGTTCGACAACCTGGTGGTCACCAGGACGTTCTCCAAGGTGTACGCCATGGCGGCGCTCCGCGTCGGATACATGGCATCCAACCCCAAGCTGGCGGAGATGATGGCCTGCGTGAAGATCCCGTACTCGCTCAACGCGATCAGCGAAGGCGCGGCGGTCGCCGCCGTGGAGGGCCAGTCGTTCGTTCAGCGCAGCGTCCGCATGGTGCAGGAGCAGCGCCCGGTCCTCGACAAGGGGCTCAGGAAGCTGGGCTTCGAGCCCTTCCCGTCCGATTCCAATTTCATCCTGGCGCGTTCGCCGATAGACCACGAGGCGTTGGTGAACGGTCTGAGGGAGAGGGGCATCCTGATCAGGGACTTCGGCGCCAAGCGCAGGACAGAGAACTGCGTCAGGCCCACCGTGGGCACCCCGGAGCTCAACGCCCTCCTCCTCGACAGGATGGAAGAGGTGATCTCCGGATGCCGCTGAACATCACGATCACCGACTACGGCGTCGGGAATCTGTATTCCATAAGGCGCTCGCTGGAGAACTGCGGCGCCAACGTCACGGTGGTGGGCGACATGAAGGACGCCCTCGACGCGGAATGCATAGTGTTCCCCGGGGTGGGTGCCTTCGACAGGACCATGGAGAAGCTCCAGCCCTACAGGGACGACATCCGCGAGAAGCTCGCATCCGGGGTTCCCGCCCTCGGAATCTGCATCGGCATGCAGATCCTCTTCGAGAGGAGCGCCGAAGGGTCCGCGCCGGGACTCGGGTTCTACAAGGGATCCGTGGTCCCTCTGAAGGGCCGCATCGTCCCGCACATGGGCTGGAACACCGTCGATTCCGACGACCCGCTCATGGAGGGCGTCGCCGATCCCCATTTCTACTTCGTCCATTCCTACTACGGGAGTCCCGACGAGGACATCTGCGTCGGAACGACCAACTACGAGGGGAACGACGTACCGGCCTTCTTCAGGAAGGCGAACACGTACGGGACGCAGTTCCATCCCGAGAAGAGCAGCGCCTCCGGCAGGAAGGTGCTGGAGAACTTCATCGCCTTCGCGGAGTCGGTCCTATGAGGATGATCCCCGCGGTCGACGTGATGGACCATCAGGTGGTCCAGCTCGTCGGAGGCGTTCCGGGGAGCCAGCAGATCGTCATGCCCGATCCGGTCTCCGTCGCGGAGATGTGGGTCGGGAAGGGTGCCAAGTACCTGCACCTGGTGGATCTGGATGCGGCCTTCGGCAGAGAGGGGAACATACCGGTATTCAAGCGCATCATCGAGGAGTGCGGCGTGCCCGCCGAGATCGGAGGCGGGATCCGTTCGACCGATACCGTGGACGAGCTGGTGTCCGCCGGAGCGGACCGCGTGGTCCTGGGGACCAGGGCCGTCAAGGAGCCGGATTGGCTCGCCGAGATGGCGGACAGGCATCCCGGGAGGATCGTGCTGTCCATGGACACCAAGGGCGGGAGGATAGCCATCAAGGGATGGCAGGAGTCCGCGCAGATGACCGTGGAGCAGATGTTCGACATCATCCGCGACCTGCCTCTGGCGGGGGTGCTAAACACCAACGTGGACGTCGAGGGTCAGAGGAAGGGCATCGACGAGGAGCAGGCGCGCGGATTCATCGGGGCGTGCCCGCACCCGGTCATCGCGTCGGGAGGGGTGACGTCCGAGAGGGATGCGACGATTCTGTCCGACGCGGGCGCCGAAGGCGCCGTGGTCGGATTGGCTTTGTACACCGAAGTGATCCGCCCATGGGAGTGGAAGACCCCGTGGGAGGCCCGACGTCACTATTATCATTAACCCCGTTAATGGAGGGGACAACATGAAGATGCCCTGCGAACTCATAGTCACGCATATCCTGCCCACGGCCCGCGGCGCCATAGCGAAGGAGCTGGTCACCAGGCACGGCATGACGCAGACGGAGGTCGCGAAGATGTTCGGCGTCACTAGCGCCGCCGTCTCCCAGTACATCAAGGGCATGCGCGGGGGGAACACGCTCATCGACAAGAGCGCCTACCGCGACGATTTCTACGCGATGATCGCGGACACGGCGGACAGGATCGTCGCCGGGGCCGATATAACGGAATCCCTGTGCATGATCTGCGGGTTCGTGAAGGAGAGCGGACTGCTCCGCGCCCTGTACGTGTTCGAGGGTTACACCGGCGAACTGGGGGTCTGCATGGACTGTCCGCGCATCAACATCGTGTCTCCGGTCGACGGGGATGCCTGACAGACGGTCGAGAGTCGAGGCTGTCGCTTCCGCATTCCTTCCGCATTCCTTCCGCATTCCTTCCGGTTCGTTTCGACTTCATGATTTTCGCCAAAGGTGGAGTAATGTGGCCGTGAAGTTCCTCAAATGCGGTATAAGTGCGGTATTAAATGTTATATCAAATATTATTAGAC
>CAVJLK010000079.1:0-7912 GCA_963650175.1 Ruminococcus sp. CAG:579
ATTGGCAGGGGGGTATAGAATTATAACTTTTCACCTTAATTTATTTACAGGCCCTTACCCAGCAGACATTCCGTTTGAAGCGGACGAGGTGCAGGCAGAAGAAGCATACCAGATGGCAAGTAAATTCCCCGAGCTTCTTATCGACACCAAACTCGAACCTCAGCTAGAATAAACATCAAACATGTAGAACAGTTACTGGTAATGAGTATTTTGTCATAAAAGAGATGGTCCCGAATAGAAAGCCTTCAAACCATACGTTCAAACAATCGACAATTGTCTTACGGTCCTTTTCTCAAAGCCGGTATGTTAAACCGAATCTCGAAATTACGAGAATAGGTGGTCGCTTCCGTCGCCGGTCGCCTTCCTGTCCAGGTTCGCACCGAATCGGGGGGTGGAACCAAAATAGCATATATTCGACCTCGACCTGTAGTCACAATCTTTACACAATGACAAGGAGCATAGCATGAACGACATCATCTCACTGATCATCCTGCCGTTCGCGGTGGCATGCATCCTGCTCGCGGTGAAGAGCGACAGGATCCGCGGCATCGTGGCCGTCATCGGCGCGGCGGCGACGATGATCATGTCCGTGGCGATAGCCTGGACATACGCTGGGGACCCCCGGACGTTCGGACTGTGCGACGAACGGATCGACCTCTCGATGTTCGCAATCGAGACGATCCTCAGTCTGGCAGTCATCTACCTGGGGCTGAAATACAAGAAATACTCCGCATCCGTCCTGGGCGCGGTCCAGCTGGTCCTCTCGATCTGCTTCGAGTTCCTCTACAAGGGGGACATCGAGGTCGAGGACGGACTGTACATAGACGACCTGAGCGTGATAATGGTCCTGATCATAGGAATAGTCGGGAGCCTGATCTGCGTGTACGCCGTCGGCTACATGCGCGACTACCAGAAGCACGCCGAAGGCGAGGACAGGAGACCATGGTTCTTCTTCCTCCTGTTCACGTTCCTGAGCGCCATGTTCGGGATCGTCCTCTCGGACAACATGACATGGATGTTCTTCTTCTGGGAAATAACCACGCTGTGCTCCTTCGCGCTGATCGGATTCACCAGGACGGACGAGGCGCGGAACAACTCGTTCCTCCAGTTGACCCTGAACCTGATCGGCGGGATCGCCTTCGTCCTCGCTCTGATCACGCTCGCGGACAGAGAGGGCACGCTGTCCCTCGCCGAGGTCCTCTCCGCAGGGGACGCGACGGGATGGCTGCTCCTGGCGGTGATGCTCCTCGCGTTGGCGGGGATGGTCAAATCCGCCCAGATGCCGTTCCACACGTGGCTCCTGGGAGCCATGGTGGCGCCCACGCCCACATCCGCCCTGCTCCACTCGTCGACGATGGTCAAGGCGGGCGTGTTCATCCTGCTGAAGCTGTCCCCCCTGCTGCACGGCAACTACGGGGGGTACATGGTCATGGCCGTCGGAGGCCTGACCTTCCTGTTCGCATCGATGGCTGCGATCTCGCAGAGCAACGCCAAGCGCGTGCTCGCCTACTCCACCATCGCCAACCTCGGACTGATCGTGACATGCGCCGGCGTGGGGACCCCGGAGGCCGCATGGGCCGGGGTCATGCTGATGATCTTCCATGCGATCACCAAGTCCCTGCTCTTCCTGTGCGTCGGTACCGCGGAGCACCACATCGGCAGCAGGGACATCGAGGACATGGACGGGCTGTTCGAGAGGATGCCCCGTCTCGCCATGATCATGATGGTCGGCATATCGGCCATGTTCCTGGCCCCGTTCGGCATGCTCGTGTCGAAGTGGTCCGCCATCGTATCGTTCGTGGACCCGGACTCCCCGCTGTCCATCCTGCTCATCGGATGCCTTGCGTTCGGCAGCGCGGTCACCGGCCTGTACTGGACCAAGTGGCTCGCCAAGCTGTCCTTCGCGGCAAGGGGCGAGGAGAACATCGAAGGGACCGTCTGGCCCCACGAGTGGGTCGTCCTCGGCGCGCTGGTGGTCATGGCCGTCGGCGTGTGCTTCGGATACCCGCTGATGTCCGAGACCCTGGTCGGGCCCTGGACCGAGCACGCGTTCTCCTGCGACCTGACGATGCAGGTGCTGGACTCCACCAACGTGATCCTGCTGCTGATCATGGTCTGCGCCCTGATCCTGATCTTCCTGCCCTTCTTCGGCAGGGGGAGGACGGAGAAGGCGTCCGTCTACATGTCCGGCGCCGGGATCGACGACCGCTCCTACGAGGGGAGCATGGGGGCCCCGGTCTCCGTCACCCTGAGGAACTGGTATCTTAACGGATGGTTCGGCGAGGACCGCATCCGCGTCATCGGGCGCGTCTGCACCATAATCGCGCTCGCGGCATGCTTCGCCGCCATACTGCTGGAGGTGATGTGATGGACGCTTGGATACCGATAGCCGCGGCCGCGCTGTTCCTGATCCTCGGACCGTTCGTGGGATGCCTGATCGCCGGGATCGACAGGAAGATCGCCGCCAGGATGCAGGGCCGCAGGGGACCTCCCCTGCTCCAGCCCTGGTACGACGTGCGCAAGTTCATGGCCAAGGAGAACTCCGCGCCGAACAGCTTCCAGGACTTCTACGTGGCCTGCTATCTGGGATGGGTCGTCTTCACCGGCGTCCTGTTCTTCGGCGGGATGGACCTCCTGCTTGTGCTGTTCACGCTGACGCTGGCGGAGACGTTCCTGATCCTGGCCGCATCCTGCACCGGATCCCCCTTCGCCCACGTGGGCGCCCAAAGGGAGATCTATGCCGCCATGGCCTACGAGCCCATGCTGCTCCTTGTCGCGATAGGATTCTACCTGTTCACCGGAGGGACCGACGGCGGGAGCTTCAGGGTCTCCGACATCGTCGATTACGGCGATCCCGCGATCGTGCCGATGATCGGGCTGTTCGTCGGATTCGTGTTCATCCTGACGATGAAGCTCAGGAAGTCCCCGTTCGACCTCAGCATGTCGCACCACGCCCATCAGGACATCGTGCGCGGAATGACCACGGAGTTCACCGGACGCACCTACGCCATGGTGGAGATCTCCCATTGGTACGAGTGCGTGATGCTCCTCGGCATGGTGGCGCTGTTCTTCGCGGACGGCACCTGGCTGGGGGTCGCGGTGGGAATCGTGATCGCGATACTCGTCTACCTGCTGGAGATCTGGATCGACAACGGGTTCGCCCGCATGAAGTGGCAGACCGCCGTCAAGAGCGGCTGGGCGGTCGCGCTCGTCCTCGGGATGGTCAACATAGCCGTTCTCCTGGTGATAGCATGACGGCCATATCGAAATCCCCCTGGATACTGCACTACGACGGTTCCAGCTGCAACGGCTGCGACATAGAAGTCCTGGCATGCCTCACGCCGCTCTACGACGCGGAGAGGTTCGGGGTCATCAACACCGGCGACCCGAAGCAGGCCGACATATTCCTGATCACGGGCGCCGTGAACGAGCAGAACAAGAAGGTGGTCCGGCAGCTCTACTCCCAGATGCCAGGACCGAAGGTCGTCGTGGCCGTCGGGATCTGCGCGTGCAACGGAGGGATCTTCAAAGACTGCTACAACATCATCGGCGGGGTCGATTGCGCGATACCCGTCGACGTTTACGTACCCGGCTGCGCCGCCAGGCCGGAATCCATCATAGACGGCATAGTGAAGGGCGTCGCGATCCTCGAGGAGAAGCGCGCCCGTTCCGAGGAGGCGAAGGGATGAATCAGGAACAGGTCTTCCGCGACGTGGACGTCGGGTCCGTGCCGGCGGAGGCGGAGAAACTCAAGGGCGAGGGGTACCGCATGGTGCAGATCAGCGGGACCCCGTACGAGGGGTCGGCGGAACTGCTCTACAGCTTCGACAAGGACCTCTCGATGATCAACCTCAGGACGTCCGTCCCTAACGGGACCCACGTCGGGAGCATCACGCCCTCGTACTGGTCCGCGTTCATCTACGAGAACGAGATCCACGACCTCTTCGGCGTGGAGTTCGACGACATGGCGCTGGACTACAAGGGCAACTTCTTCCGCACGGGCCGGCCGGCCCCATGGAGGAAGGAAGCGAAGGGGGGCGAGTGAATGGGCAAGAGGACCATAGTCCCCTTCGGGCCCCAGCACCCCGCTCTTCCGGAGCCGGTGCATCTGGACCTCGAGGTGGAGGACGAGACCGTCGTGCGCGCGGTGCCCTCCATCGGGTACGTCCACCGCGGGCTGGAGAAGCTCGTGGAGCAGCGCGACTACCAGCAGATGACCTACATCATGGAGAGGACCTGCGGGATCTGCAGCTTCGGCCACGGGTACGGCTACGCCGGAGCGATAGAGGGATTGATGGGGGTCGAGGTTCCCGAGAGGGCCCAGATGCTCAGGATAGTGTTCCACGAGCTGTCGAGGGTCCACAGCCACCTGCTGTGGCTCGGACTCCTGGCGGACGGCATGGGGTTCGACAGCCTGTTCATGCAGTGCTGGAGGATCAGGGAGCGCATCCTGGACGTGTTCGAATCCGTGACCGGCGGGAGGGTTATCTTCTCCTTCTGCAGGATCGGCGGGGTCAGCACGGACATCACCCCCGAGCAGGCGCAGAGGATCATCTCCATAGTGGACGACATCGAGGAGGAGATCAGGAAGACCGGGCTCGTGTTCATCAAGGACACGTCGGTCCGCAACAGGCTGAAGGGCGTCGGCGTCCTGACCAAGGAGGACGCGATCGACCTGTGCACGGTCGGTCCAACGGCGCGCGGATCAGGGGTGGACAACGACATGCGTTCCCTGGACCCCGTGTACAAGAGCCTCGGGTTCTCCCCGGTGCTGTACGACGACGGGGACTGCCTGGCCAGGTGCCGGGTCCGCATAGACGAGCTGATGCAGTCGCTGGACATCATCCGCAACGGTCTGAAGAGCCTCCCGGAGGGCGAATGGCGCGTGCCCGTCAAGGGCAACCCGCCCGCTGGGGATTTCGCGTTCAGGATCGAGCAGCCCCGCGGCGAGGGATTCTACTACGTCAAAGGGAACGGGACGAAGTTCCTGGATCGCGCCAGGATCAGGACCCCGACGAACATCAACATCCCCGCCATGGTCCGCATGCTGCAGGGATGCGGCCTCCAGGACGTGTCCATGATCATCATAACGATAGACCCGTGCATCAGCTGCACGGAGCGGTGATACCATGGGCATCATGAAGATGGGCGGCAAGCTGCTGTCCAACTTGGTCAAGAAGCCGGCCACCAGGAACTACCCGGCGGAGCCGAGGGAGTACCCCGAGGCGAGCAGGGGGAGCCTGGAGTTCGATCCGTCGGACTGCATCCTGTGCAACATCTGCGGGAAGAAGTGCCCCGCCGGCGCCATACGCGCCGACAAGGCGGAAAGGACCCTGACGATCGGGAGGATGCAGTGCATCCAATGCTCCTACTGCGCGGACTCCTGTCCGAAACACTGCCTGAAGATGGTCCCCGGATACCCGGAGCCGGGACCGGAGAAGACGGTCGACACGTACGCGGTGCCCGAGAAGCCGAAGGAACCGGCGCAGTGAACCCGGGGGAGGGCGTATGCCCTCTCCCGCAAACCCTTCATCCTGTTCTTGTGTAGGTTAATCTAAATTATTTTAGTCGAACCTAAATTATAAATATTATTTAGGCATTCCTAAAATCAGGTAAAAGACATGGCGATCGTCCATAGGAGCAGAACGGGGAACACCGAGACCGCGACCCAACTATTGACCGGACAGGTGGAAGGCACCGACGAGAGCGCCGGATCCGACGGCTGCGGATTCCCGATGGCCGGGGGCGCGTCATGACTCTGGACATACGCGGATTCGTCGACAGGCTGGGATGCGCCTACGACGACCCGCTGATGATAGATCTCGATTTCAAGGACGAGAAGGAGGAAGATATCAGGACGATGGTGTGAAAACCGATTCACTCAAGTCACAAGCCCGGTCGGACCGCGACACATAGTATCCTCGGCCGGGCGCCTCATTCTCAAACCCGATTTCGCACTTTGCTACACAAAAGCAGGCGGACTAAGCGACAAATAGTTTAACCAAGACGCTATCTCCGAATTACGGTTGAACCTCTTACATGGCGATAAGTCGCCCGTGGTGGAACGAGCGGGCCTTTTCGGCCATGTTTCGACCTCGCCTTACAGCGAGGTCAGCACCACGAGGATGATCTCGAGAATCATCAACGCGGTGTGGAGGTAAAACCTCCAATCTGGAGTATCATCATGTTTGTCCATGATTGCTCCTGAAGGAGGCGAGCCCTCGCTCGCTTCCTTCACCCTTAGAGTATCCTAAGGGCCTATAAACTAACTACTAAGGTATGTTTATATAGTCCGCCAAAACGACGCGTTGAACCGCCCGATCGCCGTTCGCAGGCCCTTCGAGAGCCTGCCGTACATCTCCGGACGCCTCTTGTCCAGGAAGTACACGTCGCGCATCGACTCGTAGTGCCCGGCACGGATGCGGTCCATCTGCTCCGGATTCAGATCGGCCGTGACCTCGCACGTCCCTTCGGCCGCCGCCATCCGGAACCCGCGGACGTCGTAGATGCAGGCCCCTCCTCCGAGCGTCGCACCGCGCCCGTTCTCCCCCGATGCGTTGCATGCGGCCACGAACACCGTGTTGTCGTACGCCCTGGCGGGGAGGAACCTGTCCCACGACGACTGCCTCCTCTCGCCCCCCAGCCCGGATGCGAACGGCATCAGGATCAGGTCCGCGCCTTCCAGCGCGTACGTTCCGGAGATCTCCGGGAAGTGGGCCTCCCAGCACAATGAGATCCCGACGTTCGCCTTCGAGGTGCGGATCACCGGGAACCCCGAACCGGGTTCCATCACGCCGACCTCCCTCTCCCCCAGATGGGTCTTGGAGTACCTGCCGGCGATCCTCCCGCCTTCGGCGATCGCCTGCGTTATCCGGCGGTCGGGATCGACGTACCCGAAGCATATCGCCGTCCCGAGCTCCGCGGACAGGTCGATGAGCTCCCCGATCGGGGCGTCGCCGTCGCCCAGCGCGAATCCCCTGCTGTCCGGCATGGAGTATCCCGTGAGCGACAGCTCCGGAAAGCATATCAGGTCGACATCGTCGGATGCGGCCCTTCTGCAATGCGAGACCATCGTGCGGAGGTTCCCGTCGATGTCCCCGACCCTGGAACCCGTGGACGCCATGCGGAGGCGCATCTCGTCCATGGCGGATCCTCCTCGCAGGGTTCCCGACCCACGTCTCCCCCGCGGGGACGTCGTGCGTCACCACCGCGCCCGCCCCGATTATCGCGCCGTCGCCTATGGAGACACCGGGGAGTACGGTCGCGTTGGCGCCTATCCAGACGTCGTCGCCTATCCTCACCGGCTTCGCCACGGTCATGATGTGCCTGCGGTCCTCCGGAGGGAAGTTGTGCCCCGGAGTGACGATGCAGACCTTCGGCGCGATCATCACGTAGTCGCCGATCCAGATGTCGGCCGAATCCAGGAACACGCAGTCGTAGTTGATCCTGGGCCGCTTCCCCAGATGGATGTTGGTCCCTATGTCGCAACGGAACGATGGACATATCTCCGAACCCTCCCCGAGCTCCTGTCCGAACAGCTCCTCGAGGATCGCGTCCCGACCCTCCTTCGGACCGACGTACGAGTTGAACCTGTCGCAGAGACCCTTCGCGCGTGACATCATCTCGATCAGCTGCCCGACGTCCGGGTCCAGTTCGCTGGTCGGTATGCCGGAACGGGCGCGGTCCATGAAATCCATGCCCGAGGGATGGGATGAGAAGAAAAATGGGTTTCGGGGAAGAAGGGGGATCGCTCCCCCCGTTTCATGCCCGGCTCACTCGCCGGACTCGACCTTCTTCTTGGCCTCCTCGAACTCCTCGTCCGTGTCGGGGGTCTCGGCCTTGAAGATGATTCCGATGACGACCAGCACCAGGATGATCGCACCGCCGGCGAGGAACGAGAAGTCCACGCTGT
>CAVJLK010000080.1:0-7560 GCA_963650175.1 Ruminococcus sp. CAG:579
TGGATGTCCAGCACCCCGCGGCCAAGATGCTCGTCGAGGTCGCCAAGACCCAGGACGCCGAGGTCGGGGACGGCACCACCACCAGCGTCATCCTCGCCGGGGAGTACCTCAAGAAGGCCAGGGACCTGATCGACGCCAACGTCCACCCCACGATCATCGCCAAGGGATACAGGATGGCCAACGCCAAGGCCCAGGAGGTCCTGAAGGACACCGCCATGAAAGTGTCCATCAGCGACACCGCCACCCTGAAGCTCATCGCCCAGACCGCGATGATCTCCAAGCAGGTCAACAGCTGCAAAGAGCAGTTCGCCGACCTGGTCGTCGATGCCGTCAAGACCGTCGCCGACAAGAACAAGGACGGCACCTACACCGTGGACCTGAAGAACATCCAGACCGTGAAGAAGGAGGGCGCCAGCATGGAGAACTCCTACATCGTCAAGGGTCTGATCATCGACAAGGAGCCCGTCCAGCCCGGCATGCCCAGGTGCGTCAAGAAGGCCAAGATCGCCCTGATCGACGCCCCGTTCGAGGTCAAGAAGACCGAGATCGACGCCAAAATCCAGATCACCGACCCCAACCAGCTCCAGAAGTTCGTCGCCGAGGAGGAGAACATGCTGAGAGACATGGTCGCCAAGGTCAAGGAGGCCGGGGCGAACGTCGTCTTCTGCCAGAAGGGAATCGACGACCTGGCCCAGCACTTCCTCGCCAAGGAGGGCATCTACGCCTGCAGGCGCGTCAAGAAGTCCGACATGGAGAGGCTCGGCAGGTCCACCGGGGCCAACATCATCAACAAGATCGGCGAGCTGTCCAAGGACGACCTCGGATACGCCGACCTCGTCGAGCTCAAGAAGATCGAGGACGAGGAGATGACCTTCATCACCGGCGTCAAGGAGCCCAAGACCGTATCCATCCTGGTACGCGGAGGCACCAAGCACGTTGCCGATGAGGTCGAGAGGTCCCTGGTCGACGCATGGTCCGTCGTCAGGGTCGCCATCGAGGACGGCATGATGGTCACCGGAGGCGGATCCACCGCCATGGAGATCGCCATGAAGCTCCGCGACTACGCCGCATCCGTCGGCGGAAGGGAGCAGATCGCCATCGAGGCCTTCGCCTCCGCCATGGAGAGCATCCCCCGCACCCTCGCCGAGAACGCCGGTCTCGACCCGATCGACGTGCTCATCGAGATGAGGAAGCAGCACAAGGGCGGCAAGAAGTACGCCGGACTGAACCCCTACACGGGCAAGGTCGAGGACATGAAGAAGCTCAACGTCATCGAGCCCTACAGGATCGGCAAGCAGGCCATCAACTCTGCGACCGACGCGGCCATCATGATCCTGAGGATCGACGACGTCATCGCGTCCAAGGCCAGCTCCACGCCCCAGGTGGGCGAGGGCGGAATGCCCCCCGGAATGGAAGACTGAAACGATACACCAAACCGAGGGGCCCTCCGGCCCCTCATTACCCGTTGTACATCCACTGAGAAGGCGTTACCCATGACCGGAAGGAAGGAGAAGGCCGAGAAGACGGAGGCCGTCGATGAGCCCGTCAGGGACATCGAGGCGGAGCTCGCCGAGGCGAAGGAACTGGCCGACAAGTATCTGGATACGGCCCGCCGCCTGCAGGCCGACTTCGACAACTACCGCAAGAGGTCCCAGCGCGATATGGAGGAGTACAGGAAGTACGCCTGCTCCTCGATCGTGCAGGACCTGCTCACAGTGGTCGACGACCTCGACAGGGCGCTGGCGTGCGCCAAGGAGGACGACGTCCTGACCCAGGGGGTCAGGGGCGTCAGGGCGAACCTGATGAAGGTCCTGGAGGCCAACGGCCTCAAGGAGATCCCCGCGGACGGGATGTTCGATCCGAACGTCCACGAGGCGCTGTGCGCCGTGGACGGGGACGAGGACGGGAGGATAGCCGAGGTGTTCCAGAAGGGGTACTCCCTCAACGGTAAGGTCCTGAGGTACGCCAAGGTGAAGGTAACAAGGAAGACGGAGCCCGAGACGTCGGATGAGACGCCGGAGGCCCCCGCGGCCGGACAGCAGCCGGCTGAAGAGGATCAAAGCAAGGAGTGATAGATATGTCTAGGATAATCGGAATCGATCTGGGTACGAGCAACTCCGCCGCCTCCGTCATGGAGGGCGGCAGGCCCACGATGATCCCCAGCGCCGAGGGGACCAGCGTCGGAGGGAAGTCATTCCCTTCGTACGTGGCATTCACCAAGGACGGGCAGCTGCTCGTCGGGGAGCCCGCCAGGAGGCAGGCAGTCACTAACCCCGACGGCACGATCAAGAACGTCAAGAGGAAGATGGGGTCCAACGAGAAGGTCACCGCCCTCGGGAAGGAGTACACCCCCCAGCAGATCTCGGCGTTCATACTGCAGAAGATCAAGAAGGACGCCGAGGCGTACCTCGGGGAGACTGTCGACAAGGCGGTCATCACCGTGCCCGCGTACTTCAACGACAACCAGAGGCAGGCCACCAAGGACGCCGGCGCCATCGCCGGACTCGACGTGGTCCGTATCATCAACGAGCCGACCGCCGCCGCCCTGGCGTACGGTCTGGACAAGTCGGATGTCGAGCAGAAGATCATGGTCTTCGACCTCGGAGGGGGCACCCTCGATGTCACCATCATGGACTTCAGCGACGGCGTGTTCGAGGTGCTGTCCACCTCCGGAGACACCCAGCTCGGAGGGTCCGACATGGACGAGGCCCTGACGAGGTACGTCATCGGCGAGTTCCAGAAGGAGACAGGCATCGACCTCTCGAAGGACAACATGGCCTTCTGGAGGGTGCGCGAGGCGTGCGAGAAGGCGAAGATCGAGCTGTCCACCACCATGCAGACGGAGATCAACCTCCCGTTCATCGCATCCGACGCGTTCGGCCCGAAGCACCTGATCCAGACCATCACCCGCGCCAAGCTGGAGGAGCTCGTGGAGCCCATCGTCAGCCGCTGCAAGGGCCCGATGGAGCAGGCCATGTCCGATGCGAAGCTCTCGTCCGACAAGATCGACAAGATCATCATGGTCGGAGGACCGACCAGGATGCCCATCGTGCAGAACTTCGTCGAGTCCATCGTCGGACCGAAGATCCAGCGTGGCATCGACCCGATGGAGTGCGTTTCGATGGGAGCCGCCATCCAGGGGGCCGTCCTGTCCGGAGAGGTCAAGGACGTGCTGCTTCTGGACGTCACCCCTCTGAGCCTCGGTATCGAGACCCTCGGAGGAGTCGCGACCAAGCTGATCGACAGGAACACCACCATCCCGACCAAGAAGTCGCAGGTGTTCTCCACCGCCGTGGACAACCAGCCCTCCGTGGAGATCAACGTCGTGCAGGGAGAGAGGCCCATGGCGGCCGACAACACGTCGCTCGGCAGATTCGTCCTGGACGGAATACCCCCCGCGCCCCGCGGGGTCCCCCAGATCGAGGTCACCTTCGACATCGACGCGAACGGCATCATCAACGTCAGCGCCAAGGACAAGGGCACCGGCAAGGAGCAGAAGATCACCATCGCCTCGTCGAACAAGCTCAGCAAGGAGGAGATCGACGAGCTCGTCAAGCAGGCGGAGATGTACTCCGACGCGGACAAGAAGAAGATGGAGCTGGTCGAGGTCCACAACCAGGCCGAGACCTCCGTTTACACCGTCCGCAAGTCCCTAGACGAGCTGGGCGAGAAGGTCACCCAGGAGGAGAGGATGCAGATCGACCAGGCCATCAGCGACCTGGAAACCGCCAACAAGGGGGACAACGTCGACGAGATCAAGTCGAAGATGGACGCCCTGATGAAGGCCATGGGACCGATCAGCCAGAGGATCTACTCCGAGGCCCAGCAGCAACAGCAGGGCGCTCCCAACCAGGGGGCGGCCGGGCAGCAGCAGTCCCAGGAGAAGAAGTCCGACGACGGCTACGTCGACGCGGACTACAAGATCGTCGACGACGAGTGATTCCGAGGGTGGTGGAGATGCCGAGGGACTACTACGAGGTGCTGGGGGTCGCGAAGGACGCCTCCCAGGACGACATCAAGAAGGCGTACCGCAGTCTTGCGAAGAAGTACCACCCCGACGTCTCCACGGAGCCCAAGGACGTGGCCGAGGCCAAGTTCAAGGAGATCTCGGAGGCGTACGAGATACTCTCCGATCCGGAGAAGAGGAAGCTCTACGACCAGTACGGGCACGAGGGGATCAAGAACTCCTTCGGCCAGGACGGGTTCACGTGGAACGACTTCACCCGGGCGGACGACATCTCGGACATCTTCGGGGACCTCTTCGGGAGCATGTTCGGGGGCGGGCGCCAGCGCCGCTCCCGCAACTCCCCCCAGCAGGGGGATTCCCTGCGGTACGATCTGGAGGTCACTCTGGAGGACGTGCTCAACGGGAAGAAGGTCAACCTGGACATCCCGCACACCGAGACCTGCGAGGCCTGCAAGGGCACCGGAGGGAAGGACGGGAAGGTCGCGACCTGCAAGACCTGCGGAGGGCAGGGGCAGGTCCAGAGGGTCGCCAGGAGCCCCTTCGGCAACATGGTGACCGTCACCGATTGCCCGGACTGCCGCGGACGCGGATCCACGTTCGAGGAGCGCTGCCCCTCGTGCAGGGGTTCCGGGCACGTGACCAAGGAGTCGAAGATCTCCCTGAACATCCCGAAGGGCGTCGACGACGGCGTGAAGCTCAGGGTGTCCGGGGCCGGGAACGCCGGTGTAAACGGCGGTCCCGCCGGGGACCTGTACGTGGTCATCCACGTGAAGCAGGACAGGACCTTCGAGCGCGACGGATCCAACCTCTGGACCGGGATAACCACCACGTACCCCAGGCTGGTGCTCGGGGGCGAGGAGAAGGTCAGGACCCTCGAAGGGGAGACGGCCGTGCTGAAGATCCCCGCAGGAACGGACGTCGGGAAGGTGCTCCGCATACCCGGCAAGGGCCTGCCGAGGATGAACTCCGGCGTCAGAGGGGACCTTCTGGTCCGCATCGCCGTGGACATACCGAAGAAGGTCTCCGCCGAGGAGAGGGAGCTCCTGACGAAGCTCGACGCCGGCGCGGGTTCCAAGACCAAGGCCAAGTCCAAGAAGGGCACCGTGCGCAGGATCCTCGAGGACAAGGTCGAGGACCTGAAAGGCAATTGAAACGGCCTCCGCGTTGCCCCGGAGGTCATCTTATACCATGCCCGCCGTACGGCAGGCATGGAATTCTTCATCGCGTGCATCGGGGAGGCGCTCCGATGTTCTACATCCAGCTCGGCCCCTCCCGCGACTACAAGCCCTACACCCCCGGGGACGATCTCCAGGAGCAGATCGAGGCGTACAAGGGGAGGACGGCGCCCGAATGCCCGATGATCGAATGCCCGTACAGGTGCCCGGATTTCAAGGCCTTCGACAAGAAGCAGCTGGACTTCTACCTGTACTTCAGGGACAGGTTCCTGAACGGCGTGGCGATCACGACCGATCGGGGATACTCCTGGCTCCTCCTGGTGGAGATGGTCAACGACAGGAGCGATCCGGAGAGGGTCATGGGTCTCCTGCGCAAATACCACGACGCCTGCTCCGGTCACGTGGACGGGTTCCCGGCCACCGCGCAGGCCTCGAACGCCATGTTCTACTACGCCCTCGCGAACGACCTGGACATACCGAGGGTCTACGTGTCGGAGGGGGTGGGGAGGAGGCTCATGATATCCGAGCTCCTCGCCCCGGTCCCGGAGCCCATCCCCCTGGAGGTGGTGGACATCGTCACCGGCTACCCGTTCGAGAACTACTACAACGAGGATGCGGACGGCGTCGACCCGTACCCCCTCTTCGAAGCCGCCCTCCCCGCCGTGGATGCCAAGATGCGCGAGCTCACCGGCAAGGGGATCATGGAGACCTACGGCAGGGGCGAGAGGACCGATGTGGTCAACCTCTTCCCGAAGGACGACAGGGTCCCCATCCCGTACTTCCACGAGGACAGGTGCAGCGTCACGTACACATGGTCGGACGAGGCGCTGAATACGTTCATGGGCGCCATGCTTCGCTACTGCGCGAAGGTCATGGAGAAGGATGCCGGCGTCGGCAACGGCCCTTCCGTGGCATCCGTCTTCGGAAAGGAGTACCGCAAGGTCGTCGACCGCACCTTCGCCCTCGGCGGGGATCCCGAGTATCCGCCCAAGACATCCCGCGGTTCGGTCCGCAGATTCGACATCGGCGACGTCATGGTCCCGATGGTGATGGACAGCTCCGATTTCGGATATCATACGGTATCGAGGGGCTTCCTCGACGAGATGATCGACCATGCGGACCTGGATTTCCGCGAGAAGCGCGAATACGTCCCGTCCGGGTACAATGAGCCGGATTACAGGTGCCTAACGAAGGACGCGCTCGAATACTACTACTATTGGAGGCACTGCGCCCGCGAGGGGAGGTACGGGCCCACCGACGAGGGGTACCTGTGGCTGTACGAATGCGAGCTCATCAACGTCTACGATGACGACGAGTACGTCCTGGAGCAGCTGGCCGGGCTGGCTGGGGCGTACGACAAGTTCTTCGACATCGAATGGTACGGGGGCACGAAGAGGCCCGGGAGGACGTATCTGGACTATGCGTTCCTCAAATGCCCGACCGTCCCCGACCCGACCGTCTACCCCTGCTGCCTGTCGGCGGCCGATATGATCGAGAGGCTGTCGGAAGGCGACGAGGACGTCCCCGTATCCGCCGCGCTCCTGCTGATGCTGGCCGGCGTCGACGCCCGGAGGAAGTCGGACAAGCCGATATACGCCGCCTTCGACGAGGACTGCGCCCAGATAGCGAAGCGCGCGCTCCTCCGGATCGAGAAGAGCCGTCCGAAGGGCGTCATCAGAGGATACTGCGGCATACGCCACAAGAAGGCCAAGATGGACCTCTTCGAGAACCTGAAGTTCTACTACTGGCCGGACGGCAGGAAGAAGATGCAGGAGCGTCCGATGCTGAACGTCGGGGGCAACGAGACCCTCATGAAGGAGACCAGGGCCCTGGTCAAGGCCGTGATCGCCGCGGTGGGGAACCGCGGGAAGGCCGGCAAGGGGAAGGCCGCATGGGCGTTCGGACGGGCCGTGAGCGACTTCCTCCCCGAGGAGGTCGAGAACTACTACTCGGAGAAGAAGGCGGAGAAGGCCAGGGAGGAGGCGAAGAACCTGGTCATCGACAGGTCCGCGGTGGAACGCGCGGAGCAGGACTTGAACCACGTGACCTCGATCATGAGCACCGAGGAGGTCGTCGAACCGGAGAGGAGGGTCGAGCCGGAGAAGCCGAAGGCGGTGTCCGGCGATCCATGGCAGGCTTTCGCCGGATCCTTGAACAAGGGTCAGAGGGAGTACCTGAGGAAGGCGCTGGCCGGCACCCTGAGGGCCAAGAAGCCGGTGATGGAGGATTCCATCAACGTGATCGCGGTCGATACGGTGAAGGACGCGGTCCTCGAAGATGGAATCGTCTTCGAGGAGTACGCCGAGGATGCCAGGAAGGCCCTGGAATCCGTTATGGAATGAGACCGCGCCCGGGGCTCCGGCCCCGTGTGCCTGGCATGGCACGAATCTTGGCGGTGAAAGTCCGCTACAGGCTTGG
>CAVJLK010000081.1:0-7363 GCA_963650175.1 Ruminococcus sp. CAG:579
ATCCGCGCACCCCAGCGGTAGCTATCGACGGGTCGGCGAGGTGCGGAAGTCACGGTACTCCGTCTCCGGATTGAGCGTCGGTGTCGGGATCAAGGACCACGACAGTTACGATCAGCTCCCGAACAGGGCCGGATGCGTCCATGTGGGCTGGAGGGTGGGGGATACGGTGGTCGGCCCCACCGATCCATTCGTCACCCGTCAATCGCATACCGCGGTCTCCCTCTGGATCAAGATCACGATGGTCACCTTCGACCACAGCAATCTGACGGATGTCGTGGGTACGGAGGCGGAGGGCGTCTCCGAACTGGTGACGAGCATGGTGCTGAATGGGAACCCCAGCTATCCCCAGCTGCCTAACACCGCGGGGTACCGTCACACAGGATGGGATATCGGCGGGGAGGATGTCGGACCGACGGCGGGGGTGGTATCGCACGAGACCCATGTCGCGAAATCGCTCTGGGAGAAGATTCCGTCGATCCCCATCATCCCGGTCGTCGACGGTGCCGATGATACGATCGAGATCGTTGTCGAGAAGGATCCCGAGCCGTGGCTGGGGAAGAACGGGAAATCCGTCCTGCTGGTCGCCATTATCGTGGCGATCATCGCCGAATTGGCGGTTTTGAGTATCTCCAAGAAGAGATGAGGATCCGGGCTCACGGGGTCCGGACACATTATCGGAGAAACATCAATTCCCGGCCCTCCCGGACCGGGGTCTCGAGATATGACCGAGGGATGATTGTGAAGAAGTCGTCCCGAGATTGGAGCCCTCCCACCATCGGTTGGACGCGCATGCGGCCGGATCCTGTCAACGCCACGGCCATCCCTTCTGAAGTGGTTTAAGGTCCCGGGCATGCCGGGACCTCTGTTTGTTGCTGGATTCACTCTCTGGTTCTCAGGTTCACGCACAGGAGGAGTATGGATATGACAACGACCGCGCATGCCCCTGCGATTACAGCGACCGCTCCCCCGGAGCCGTTCCGGTCGCCATCCGCGGTGCCGGGGATGACGATCGGATCCTCAGGCTGATCGGGTATCGGGACGGCCTTCATCTCGTACGACACTCCGATCCTCAGGTACTGGCCCCCATCAGTCTCAGTCTCGAAGGTTATCGAATCCGAGGCGTATGCGAGGACGGTCGGGTTGCCGATGGGTCCCCCGTCCCTGTCGCAGAGGGTGAGGACGGGTTTCTTGCCCGCAGGCACATCCGCATCCACCGACGGCGTCACCCTGTACTTCACCGGCGTCCTGTTGCCGTCGGCGAAGAGCCTGTACCCTTCGGTCTCCAGGACGTACGTCCTATCCATTCCAGGTATCAGCTCGCTCTCCTGCGCATCCCTCATGGTGACGCGGATGATGACCGTGCTCTCCCGGGCGTCCTCGGCGGGGTCGTCCATCACCTCGAACCTGACATCCCCTGCGGGGGTCTCCACCTCGATCTCCTTCCTGTCGGGATCGACGGGCACCTCCCCTCCCTCCTCGGGGATCACGGGCATGTCGGCCGACCTCATCCTGACGACCTGTTCGATCTCCCCGCTGGGGTCGTGGTTGGCATCCCCCTCGTAGCACAGGCTCACGGTCTGCAGCGTCCCAGAGGGGATCGTCCCGAGGGACGTGTCGTAGACGACCGTGGCGAGATACCTCCCGTCGCCTTCGTTCAGGATCGAGCAGGTCGTGGCGAGGGGCTGTCCGCCGTACATGACGACGACATTCCCTGTCAGCTCCCCGATGGATTCCAGGGAGACGAGCATGGTCATCCGTTCGCCCTCCGTGACGGTGTCGTAGACGAAGTCCTTCACCGTCACCGAGGCCTTGCTGATCTCCACCGTGATGTCCTCAGCGAACGCGAGGTAGCTGTCCGAGCAATCCTTGCCGGATACGGCGGATACGCCGACCGCGATCGTGTAGGTGCCCATGTCCGTCAGCGCGGACGCTAGATTCTCCCCGGTGATCTCCTTCCCGTCCAGCTTGTATGTGACCACGGCCCCGTCCTTCTGCACGAAGTTCTGGGCGACGGCGATCAGCGGATGCGGTCCGCCGTCGTATCCGATCGTCACAGACCGTCCAGTCAGTTCCTCCCCGTCGAGCGATATTCCGGCACCCAGCTGGCGCTGCGCGATCCTTATGGTCGAGGTGCCCGCGTCCGGGAACGTGTAGTCCCCGTACGTCGCCTCGGTCTTGCCGGGGATGTACCCGATCTTGTACCAGAACTTCTCGGTGGCATCCGTGCCGTCGGTGCTGTATGTCCGCTTGATCGAATCCAGGTTCCCTGAGATCTTGCCCTGCGAGGTCCCGTAGAGGACCTGGGTGAACTCCGATGCCTTGTTCTCATCCTCGCCGACGAGGCTGTAGGTCACCGTGAACGCATGCGACTCCCCGTCATAGGTCCCCGAATACGGTTGGACCGTGGCTTGGACGGGATACGGGTCGATGTCGATGGTCAGGCTCTTGCCGAGCATCTCGCTGTCCAGGCTCTCGTAGTTCTCTCCGGCATCCGCCTTCCAGGCGATCTTCCCGGACTGGCTCACGTGCCTGGCGGTCAGTTCGAATCTCGCCTGGTTCGGCTTGTCCGTCGGACCCGTGGCCGAACCCGACTGGGATTGGGCGGAGCTGTCGAAAGTCCACGTGTAGCTCACCGTGACCGTGTCGCGGGACGTCGGCACGCTGACCTGCACCCCGACGGTCTGGTCATTCCCGTTGTACACCATGTTCTGGAGTCCGGTGACCGTGTAATCCGTTATCTTGGCTTTGGCGATGTCGACGGTGCCGAGGGGTATGCCCTTGTCCCCGGTGCTCTCGTAGTTGGGGTTGGAGCTGACGACCTTGGCGTAGATCGAGTACGTCCCGTAATCTATGGGACACCCCTGATCGGTCTGGAGGCTGTTGCCCTTGTAGCAGAGGACCTGGACCTCGATCCCCGTATCGCTGCTGTGCTTCCAGGTCGCGGAGGGGATCTTGCTCTCCCCGTCGTACGTGTACGCGAGGGCCTTCATCCCGTCCATGGCCTCCCCGTCCGCGGAGGCGGCGGCGAGGTCCCCTATCTTCGGTGTGGCCTTGTCGACCGTCACGGTGATCGTCTCCGCGTACGGTTCGTAGCTGCCGGAATAATTCTGGTCGGCCTTTGCCGCGACGGTCACCTCGATCTTGTACGTGCCGGCGTTGCTCAGGGCCTTGTTCACTTCATCGCTCGTGCATGCGGTGCCGTTCAGCTCGTAGGCGACGGTCTTGGAATCGCTCCCGCACAGGTCCGAGGATATCACGGTCAGCATGTGGTTCTCTCTGTCGTACGTGTATTGCTTCGTACCGGATACCTGGGCATCGTCCAGCTTCAGAGAACCCGTTATCGCGACTTTCTTTATCTCGAAGGTCCCGAGGGATATGTCCTTGTCTCCGGTGCTGTTGTAGTTGGGGTTGGAGCTGACGACCTTGGCGTAGATCGAGTACGTCCCGTGATATGTCGGGCTTCCATCGGACTGGAGTTCGTCGCCCTTGTAGCAGAGGACCTGGACCTTGATCCCCGTATCGCCCGCATGGTTCCATTCCGCGGTCGGAGCCTTGCTCGTGCTGTCATACGCGTACGAGTACGTCGAGGAATCGATCGAGAAACCGCCCTGATACGTGATCTGGAGGTCCCCTTCCGCAGGGGTGGCGGCGTCCACCGTGACGGAGATCGTCTTCGTCCATGCCCCGTAGCTGTCGGCGTAGGCCTCCCCCGGTGCGGCCGAGACCGTCACCTTGATCGTGTACGTGCCGGCATTGCTCAGGGCTTTGTTCACCTCTTCCTGCGATGATGTGTTCCCGTCGAGTTCGAAGGATACCGCACTGCTGTCGTTTCCGATCATCCCGGAGGGCGCCACGGCCAGGGCGTGCGCTTCCCTGTCGTACGTGTAGGTCTGGGAATCCTGGGCGGCATTCCCATCCAGTTTCAGGTCCGCCGCTATCTCTTTCTTGGATATCTCCACAGTCGACGAGCCGATTTCCGGGAGTTCGTAATCCTCCTTCTCGGGATCCGTCCCAGCTCCTATGAAGACAAGTTGGTAATAGACGGTCTTCGCACCGTTCGTCCAATAGGTCTGCTTGACATCGTCGAGCTTCATACCGATATCCGATTGATCGTACCCGTATCTGACCTCCACCAGATCCGCCTTGTTGTTCTCGTCGGTGCCCGTCAGGCTGTACTTCACATCGAACCAGTGGGGGTCACCGTCGTAGGTCTTCGACACCGGTCCATCCGTCGTCGCCGTCACCTCGTACGGCTGGATGACGACCGTGATGTCTGTGCTTTTCTCCGAACTCTTGTACTCGTTGTAGTTGTCCCCCGCAACCGCAGTCCAGACGATTTCTCCCGTTTGGCTCGCGTGCTTCGCCTTGAGTTCCAACTGCGCTGAACCAGTTCCGGTGGATTGGCCTGTGGCGTCGGCCTTCCCGTCCTTGGTGTAATTCCATGTGTAGGATATCGTCACCGTCGGGTTCCCGTACTCCGCCGCGACCTTGTAACCCAGAACGTACTCGGTTGCATCGTACGTCTTCGGGGAGCCGGATGTTCCGTGTCCTCCGCTGGTGTCCGAGATCTTTTCGACCTTCAGGTCGATCTTGGAGATCTTCAGCGTCCAGGATTCGTCCGCTGTCGTTGTATCATCGTCCTTCCCGTCCAGGGCGACATCCTCGAAGTTCGTCGCACCGGAGACCGCCACGGTTATCGGATACTCTCCGGCATCGGTCTGGGACTCGGCCCCGTTATATTTGACCGCGATGTTCGAGGAGAGGTCGTCCGGGTATTCCTTCAACGTCACGGTAGCTTTCCGGGCTTCGGCATTATAATCATACGTATAATCGGTGATCGTGAAGTCCGAGGATTTGAGTGTCACTTTCGTGATCTCCCATGTGACCTCCACCTTGCTGGTTTCCTCGGTCCCCCCTGCCCAGTACCCTCCCGCAGGGGATACGGTGATGGTGCGCTTCCCCTCGTTCGTCTTCGTGTCACTGTTCGGATATTCGACGCTTATCCACGATGCCTGGAATCCATCCGGGAGATAGGACTGCTCCTCCCCCGAGTACGGTTTAGCGATATCGACGATCTTCGTCTTGTCTGGGCCCACATAGACGACCACGGGGTCGCTCGCTAATTTGTCTTCAGTTTCCCTCGTGCAGACGTAATACTTCCCAGGAGCCACAGATTGGTTCGTATAGCACTGCTTCCAACTCCCCGATTCGCTGGTGGAGTATTGAAGCTTGGAGTTCGCACCCTTTATGATCCCCGTATCTTTGCCAGTTACCATCTCGCCGGACAGTCCGGTGGGTTGATCGCCTTTCACGGTTTTTTGAGTGTATCGTAAATTCAAAACTAGCGTTTCCGCAACTTTTCTGCATAGCTCCCGCTGGAGTGGGGAATGGGCGTATGGCTTGCCGACGCTCGGCTTCAGGCGAACGGGAACGCGTAACGGAGATCGATGCCCAGACGGTCGACGGCTTCGAAGAACAGCTCCCTGGATTCGTCGTCCCCCGAGAAGAAGATCCTCTTCTCCTCGCGGTCGTAGCCGACCCTGCACCCGACGAGCTGGTCCCCCAGCATCTCCATCGTGATCCTTCTCTGTCCTTTGACGTGCCCCTTCTTCAGCTTCGCATCCATCGCCGACTGCATCGAGGTGGCCAGGGCGTCGATGATGATCATCGCGTCCTGCCTGGCGGGCGTGTGGATGAAGATGTGCGCCATCCCGTGGCAGGTCTTCATCATCCGGAACCTCTTCTCGATCGTGCACTGGCTCAGGTATCTGTTGATCACCGAGTCCGAAGTCATCCCCTTGCGGGGATTCGTCGCATCCTCGGCGGCGAACGGGATGTTCGTGATCAGGACCTCCACGGAGTACCGCTCCGCGGCCTCCTGTATCAGGTCCTCGTCCACCGACACCTCATGGATCCTGACCATCCAGGCCGGCTCCCCCTTCTTCAGGGCCTTGAGGTCCTGGACGTATTCGACCGATGCCCTGTAGATCGGTTCGTCGGCGTCGTCCATCGCCTCGAACACCGCTTCCACGACCTCCTCCCGTGTGGCGAAGCGCTGGTGCCAGACCTTCTTCAGCGACCTCTCGAACAGCCTCAGGCCCTGGCCCCTCAGGTACTTCAGCGCCCTCCTCACGGAGCCCGGGAGCCTGAACGCGATCAGCCTCTTGTCCCCGAAGGACCTCTCCTGGGAATCCACGATGACGTCGTGGGTCTCGTAGTACCAGCGGCCCTTGTACCTCTCGGATTCGTCCATCACACCAGACAGCGCCGACCTCCTGACGAGCTCCCTGACGGAACCGGAGAAGCTGTGCGGGACCTTCGTGACGAACCCGCATCCGCGCTTGTCTATCCTGTCGAAGATCCTGACGTCGCAGAATTTGCAGTCGCCGGAGAGCACATCGGACTCCGGATCCAGCTTGAGCAGGAGCTTGTCCAGCGCGGCGATGTCCATCTCCTGGTCGGCGGTGGCGCCGTCGAAGACGTGGGTGTAGATGAGCGTCCCGTTCCCGTCGCAGACGCTCATGACCTCCTTGTGGAGGGCGTCGGTGCGCCCGCTCTTGCATTTGGTGCTGTACTTCATGACCGCCGCCTTCCCCTTCCCGTCCCTCCTGGCGACGCCGAAGAAGTCCACGTCCGAGTTGTCGAAGTAGCGGTCGTTCGACTCCAGCCCGAAGAATCCGTTCGCCTTCCGGCCGAACTCCCAGATCATCTCGTCGGTGTCCAGCTCCATCATGTCCTCCATCCTGGAGGCCAGGGCGGTGTCGCTGAGCGATCTCGGTGTTATCCTGGGGCCGAAGACGACGTCGGTGGGCGTGGAGGCGTAGAAGTGGCGCGTCTCGTACAGCGGGAACCGCTGACCGTTGGTGAACATGGTCCCGGAGTAGGCCTCGAACATCGTGGGGACGTCGAGCTTCCTGACCGGGACGTGCTTCCCCGCCTTCCGCATCTCCTCCTCGTGGGCGGTCTGGAAGTCCTGCACGACCCGCAGGCATCCCGATTCCCCGAGAGCGGCGAAGTAGAGCGTCGTCGCGGGAGGCATGCCTTCGAACGCATTGTGTCCGCGGTCCACGACAGCGTTGGAAATCATGTCTGGCTATATGCTTTCTTTATATATTAAACATCGCAAAGTAGAAATATTATGAAAAAACATATTATATAAAGAATGCATATGACCCGGTGTCAGGTTGCGCCCTGCGTCGCTTGGGGAAGGTGCGCCGGGTGCACGGATTTCACGTGTCGCGAAGAAGATCGGGAGAAATGGGATCGGCTGCGGAGAAGCAGGAGAAGAAGGCATCGATCAGCCGATGCTCTGGAAGTCGTTTTCTTGCGTTCCGGTCGGGATTCGGTCAGTTTTGAATTTACG
>CAVJLK010000082.1:0-7299 GCA_963650175.1 Ruminococcus sp. CAG:579
TTGGCCGTCCGATTAAGAGTCGGACGCTCTACCTAGCTGAGCTACAGGCCCACAAAGGCGTTGATAGCCTACTTGTACATAAACCTATCTTTTTTGGGGATCTGGGTCCAACGCCCCCAGACAGGGGGCGTCCCCAAATCATATATCCGCAAGGCGGGATATGACGGACGATGTCCAAGATGAAGGTTAGGGACCTGATGACCACCCAGGTCGTCACGCTGAAGGCCGACGAGACCGTCAAGAAGGCCGTTCTGAAGTTCGCTCTCGACAACATTTCCGGAGCCCCCGTGGTCGACAACAGGAACCACCTGCTGGGCATCCTGAGCGAGAACGACATCCTCAACATCATCATGTACTACCAGACCAAGCTGGACCGCGAGAATTCCGATTCCGTGATGCTCACCTACTCCATGGATTCGGCCTCCGAGACAGACGAGACTCTCAGGAGGCTCTCCGACGAGATTTCCAACATGCTCGTCTCCGAGATCATGACCCGTACGGTCCTGACCACCTCCCCCGACGCGTCCATCATGGAGGTCCTCAGGTCCATGATCGAGATGAAGGTCAACCGCCTGCCGGTCCTGGAGAAGGGCGTGCTGGTGGGCATCATCACCCGCGGCGACATCATCTTCGCGCTTTACAAGAAGAAGGTCTGAGGCGCTCTCGGATGTTGGAGGTACACGTACTCGCCAGCGGGAGCGACGGCAACTGCACCGTGATCGAGTGCGACGGCGAAGCCGTGATGATCGACGCCGGGGTCAGCTGCAGGAAGATCCTCTCGCAGATGGAGCAGGAGGGCGTCGACAAGGAGTGCGTCAAGGCCATCCTGCTGACCCATGAGCATTCGGACCACGTGTCCGGCGCTGGAGCTACAGCTAGGAAGCTCGGCGTCCCGATCATGTGCAACCAGCCCACGTTCGATGAGCTGAACCTCGGGAACGTGGATTTCGTCCCCATCGATCCAAAGGGGTCCTTCGACGTCGGTCCGCTGCACATCACCCCTCTGCCGACGATGCACAACGCCGTGATGCCCTGCGCGTACTTCACCGAGGTCGACGGCAAGAATGTCCTGCTGGCCACCGACACCGGCACCCTGACGTTCCAGATCGAGGAGGCTCTGAGGCGGGCGGACATCGCCGTCATAGAGGCCAACTACGACAACAGGATGCTCATCGACGGCCCGTACCCCCCGGCATTGAAGAAGCTGATCGGGAGCGACCACGGCCACATGTGCAACGTCGACACGGCCATGGCCATCAGGAAGACCATGACAGAAGCTAACCGCCAGATATTCCTGGCTCATCTCAGCAGGACCAACAACGTGCCGGACATCGCCAGGGAGACGGTCTCGGAGATCACCGGGATTAAGAGGATGAGGATAGACTGCCTGGAGTTCCTGGGGGACTCCAGGACGCTCAGGGCGTAGGCGCGACCGCGGTCGCTTTGCCGGTGTTTATCAGGACCTCCGCCAGCACCTTCGGGAGGATGACCAGGTCCTCCTTCGACAGCTTGTAGTCCCTGTCGGGGCCCGCGAATTCGGGCAGGTCCTCCAGCACCCTTATCAGCGTGGGCGAGAGCGTCGCATCCTCCTCGGGATCCGGTCCGACCGTCTGCTCGCGCGCCGGTTCCGGAACGGGCTCCGGCGCGGGTTGGGGGACGGGCCCCGGTTCTTCGGGAACGGATTCATCGAAAGGCTCGTCGAAGGCCTCGTTGAACGGCTCCTCGGGAGGGAAATCGTCATGGACCTCCGGAACGGGTTTGGGCATCGGTTCCGGTTCGGGGACAGGCTCCTCCGGAACGGGCTCCGCGTCGCGCACGGGCGGTTCGTCGATGCGCGTCGGGACGGTCGTGCGCTTGCCCCTGAGCCTGTCGACCTCGCTCAGCTGCCTCTTCGTGAGATCGAGCACGCTCTCGTAGTACTCGCGCTCCTCGTCCGTGAGGCATTCCAGGGTGTTCCTGGCGCCTTCGGCGCCGCGGATCGCCATGGTGGCGATCTTCCTGGTCCTGAGGACGACGATGTCCTTCGAGAGCCTCTCCGCCTTCTTCCTGCGCTGCTCCGCGCCCTCGGCCATGACCGAGTCAGGATCCAGGGACATCTGCCTGTCGTACTCCTGGCGCAGCGAGGTGAGGAGGTTGGCCATGGCCTTGAAGAGGTCCTTGCGGGGCTGCGTAAGCGACGCGCTCTTCATCTCGACCCTGTAGAGCTCCGACAGCTCGTCGAAGGTCATGGGTCCCACCACGGCAGTGCTCATCGGCCGACCCATGTCCCGCAAGTTAGATAACGCCTTCCATCGGCCCGTTACGTTGATGTTCCCCCGCGTCTTCGGCACGGGCATGGACATCTCCGACGTCTGCAGGACCGGGCAGGGGTTCGTGGAGGTGGACGTGTCCGTCTCCCCCAGATCCAGCCGTCCCGGGCCGGACGGCTACGACGAGTGGAGGAGGCGTTTGATACTCCGCGTGTCCGCGCCCCCGCTGGACGGGAGGGCGAACAAGGAGGTGTGCCGGTACTTCTCGGAGCTGACGGGATGCCGCGCGGAGGTGTCCGCGGGGCAGACGTCCAGGCAGAAGACGGTCAGGATCCCGGGGGATCCCGACGGAATCATGGCGAAACTCGGAGGGATCGATGGACGACGCCGAGAGGCTGGAGGGCATCCTGGATGCGCTGGAGAGGCTCAGGGAGCTGTCGTCCGACCATGTCATCCTGGTGGAGGGCTCGAAGGACGTGGACGCGCTCCGCGCGCTGGATGTGGACGGGGACTTCTTCCGCGTCCAGAGCTCCGGGGGGCCGGTGAAGGCGTCGGAACACGTCTGGTCGGAGGGGAAGGGGGCGGTGATCCTGACGGATTGGGACCGCAGGGGCGGGATCCTGGCGGAAGCGCTGAGGGAGAACCTGGATTCCCTCGGGGTCCCGTACGACGACACGGTCCGCAGGGACCTGGCCGTCCTGTCCAGGCCGTACTCCAAGGACGTGGAGTCATTGGATTCGGTCGTGGCACTCCTCGGCGCCAGGGTCGATATAGAAGGAAGGAGATGCGAACGCCGATGGCAGGAGCCTTCGTGGTTTTGGAAGGGGTGGACGGTTCCGGGAAGTCCACCGTGTGCAGGAGGGTCGCCGAGGCCCTGAGGTCGGAGGGATACCGGGTCGAGACGACCGCCGAGCCCACTTCGGAGGGCATAGGCGCGTTCATACGCTCCGGGAAGGCCGGGAGGATTTCCCAGAGGGCCGAATCCCTCCTCTTCGTTGCGGACCGCTACGAGCACACCGATTCCATCATGGAGAAGGTCTCCGAAGGCGCCGTCGTCATCTGCGACAGGTACTACGCGTCCACCGTCGCGTACCAGTCGGCCAAGCTCGACGGGGATTCCGCCGACATCGGCTGGCTCAAGGGGCTGTGCGAGCCTTTCGTGCAGAGACCCGACGCCGTCGTACTCCTGGACGTGGACCCCGAGGTGTCCATGGCCCGCGTGGAATCCCGCGGGGAGGAGGAGAGCAAGTTCGAGAGCATCCGTTTCCAGAAGCAGGTCCGCGACAGATATCTGGACCTGGCGGAGGAGTACGGGTTCGAGGTCGTCGACGCCTCCCGTCCGGAGGACGAGGTGTTCGACGATGTCATGAAGATAATCAGGGAGGTCGTCTGAGATGCATCCGTCCGAGGAGATATACTGCGAGAAGAGCACGAAGCTGAGGGGGAAGACCGTCATAGTCGGCATCACTGGGAGCATCGCGGCCGTGGAGTGCTTCGGCACGATCAGGGAGCTGGTCAGGCACGGTGCGGACGTTTACGTGGTGATGACCGAGGAGGCTCGGAAGATCGTCACCCCCGATTCCCTGGAGTTCGCCTGCGGGCACAGGCCGGTGACCGAGCTGACCGGGAGGACGGAGCACATCACCATGATGGGGGCCCGCTCCGCCGATCTCCTCCTGATCTATCCGGCCACGGCGAACACCGTGTCGAAGATCGCCAACGGCATAGACGATACTCCGGTGACGTCGTTCGCCACCGTCGCTTTGGGGTCCGGGATCCCGGTGGCCGTGGCCCCGGCGATGCACGATTCCATGTACTCCAACCCGGCCGTGAAGGCCAACCTGGAGAGGCTGGAGTCATGGGGCGTCAGGTTCATCGGGCCCAGGATAGACGGCCCGAGGGCGAAGGTGGCCTCGCGCGAGGAGGTCGTGGCGTGGGTGTTCAAGATGCTCTCCAGGAACTACCTCCAGGGCAGGCGCCTCCTGATCATCGGAGGGAGGAGCGAGGAGCCCATAGATTCCATGAGGATCATAACCAACCGCTCGTCCGGCACCATGTCCGTGGAGCTCGCCAAGCGCGCCTTCGAGAGGGGCGCGGACGTGGAGATGTGGATGGGGGGATGCAGCGTCCCGTTGCCCGACTACATACCTACGAAGCGCTTCGAGACCGTGGACGACCTGGTCTCGATGGTCGACGGCATCGACCACGACGCCGTCCTGGTGCCGGCGGCCCTGGCGGATTTCTCCCCCAGGAAGACGGCGGAGGGGAAGATACCGAGCGACAAGGGGTTCGAACTGGATCTGGACCCGGTGCCGAAGGTGCTCCCGCTGATCCGGGGGAAGTGCCCTGTGGTGATAGGGTTCAAGGCGGAATCCGGTCTGTCCGAGAAGGAGCTGACCGGCAGGGCCAGGTCCCGTCTGGAGAAGTACGGCCTCGCGGCCGTGGTTGCGAACGATATCGATGTGGTCGGCAGGACCACGTCGTCGTCCATCCTCGTGACCGACGAAGGCGACACCCCCATGTCGGGGACCAAGGCCGAGATCTCGGACGCGATCCTCGATTTCTGCATGAAGAAGCTGCGCCCATGACGAGCGCCTTCTGCCCCGGGCACGTGTCGTGCATATTCCAGCCGATATCGTCCTACGACGTCATGTGCACCGGGTCCCGCGGGGTCGGCATACGCCTGAGCCTCGGATCCCGGGCGACCGTGGAGCCGAGGGACGACGGGCGGGTGAACATCTGGCTCGACGGGCAGCAGTCCGTCGCCCACATCACCAGGATGGCGGCCGAGGAGCTCGCGCCGGGGCAGGGGTTCGACATCCGCATAGAGAACGACCTCCCGGTGAGCCAGGGGTTCGGGATGAGCGCCTCCGGGGCGCTCGCCGCCGCGTTGTGCATAACCGATATGACGGGGCAGTCCCGCGGAGCCGCCTTCACCGCAGTCCATGTGGCGGAGGTCAACGGAGGGGGAGGATTGGGGGACGTGAGCGCCATCGTGGCCGGACGGGACGTCCCGGTCCGCACGGTCCCCGGGCTCCCGCCCCACGGGCAGGTGGTCAACGCGGGATTCACGTTCCCGAAGCTCACTCTCGCAGTGCTCGGCGGTCTGCTGGAGACGGATTCGGTCCTCGGCGACACCCGCAAGGTCGGCATGATAAGGAGGGCCTCCGCGGACACGCTGGAAGGGTTCCTGGACCATCCGACGGCGGACACCCTGTTCGAGATGTCCAACAGGTTCTCGTCCGAATCGGAGCTGGAGAGCCCCGCGGTGAGGAGAGCTATCGAGACTTTGAAATCCAAAGGCTACCGGGCGGGGATGTGCATGCTCGGGAACAGCATATTCACCGATGCGCCGCAGGAGCTCCTATGGGCTTTATTCGGGAGGGGGCATGTAAGGGCCTGGGCCTGCTCCTCAAGTCCGAGGGAGATAACGGTCAGCAGGCCCCGCGTCGCTCGTAGAGGGTGAACAGGACATCGTCGCCGTCCACGTCGAAGAGGCCGATCCTGGCGCCGCAGTCCAGCCATGCGTGGGCGTAGTTCACCGCCGCGAATGCCGTGACGTAGTCGCCGCACTCCTTGAAGTGCTTCGCATCCGAGTAGTAGCAGTTGGCCATCTCGAGGAAGCTGTCCGCCAGACGCCTGTTGTAGGACTTCTCCGGAGCGGCTATGCGGATCTTTGCCAGGGCCCTCGCCGTTATATCGAGGTACTTCTCCATGCGCTCGTCGGTCACGACGTCCTTCCTGCCGTCCATGTTCACCGCGATGCGGTGCCAGTAGATGATATGATTGTCCGCTTCCGCATCCAACTTAGGTGAGCTTTATATGGATGGATGATATCTCCATAGGTGGGCACGGGACTCTTGGTGGTTAATGCTTCAAACCGATTCCTGCTTTCCGGACGTCCGTCCGGTCGACCCCGTGTCCTCCTCCTTTCCCGGGGCACCGCCCCGGATCCACCTTCTCGCACGGCGACTCCATGCGACGTACGGCCGGTGCTCCGGATGTGTGGAGGTCCTCGGACTTCACGATGAAGTGCGAAGAGATGAAATAGCGTCTACTCTTCGTCTGATACAGAACGCGATTCTCCCGACTGGAATGTTCGGGTGAATGTCGCAAATCAGATTACCTGGGTCTGAAGCACCCAGGAGGGTTTTTATTATGACATTCGATAGAAAATCCGGAAGGGGGGGGATTCCGCCCCGTTCTCGTCTGGGAAAGGTCATGATTCTCTGATTGTCTGCGTACTCGCTGTTTTTGCAGTAATCATCATGTTGTCGGCTACTTTCGTGCCGACGACATACGAAGATTCGGATGCAGCTTCCCCTGATAGCTGGGCGTGCAAGATCACCGTGACTAAAACAACCCTGGAGACGGAGTATTCGAAAGACGGAGGGAAGTTCGTCAGCACGACGGCCGTCAAAGGATTCACGGATTCTAACGGGACCAGTACGGACGGATCCTGGGGATACGACGAGGACGGGTATGGTCCGTTCGGTTCCTTCTATGCCGCCTTTGACCCAGCTCAGGACAACGCGATGGTATGCCATCTGAACCCGTCCGACCTGACCAAGTCCACGGACGGGACCAGCATCTCCGGGAAGAACTACAACATCATGTGGTGCCTCCCCAAGATCTATCTCTCTGTCAGCGGGAGCACGATAACGCTGGCCAGCGACACTACCTATGGAGGTACCCTGGCGCCAGCTTTCACGGTCGGTGGGAAAGACTATGACTACTTCGCACTCGGAGTCTACGAGGCCACGTACGTCGACGGCAAGCTCGGATCCGTCAGTGGAAAGCCTCCGCAGGCATCGACCGGCCTGTATACATACAGGAACGAGGCCAAGGCTATTACGATGATCGATAGTTCCGTGGCTCTGCTATGGAACTTCCATCAGTATCAGCTCTACAGGCTCTGTTCTCTGGCGGTTATGGAGAACTTCGATTCCCAGGCCCAGGTGGGATACGGGAACTGCAGTGGAGGCAAGGAAGAAGGGTTCTTCAGGATGAAAGGTAGATGCGTGTCGACGTTCCGAAGGGGAGGCACGGT
>CAVJLK010000083.1:0-7217 GCA_963650175.1 Ruminococcus sp. CAG:579
TGGCGCCGAGGGAGAGATTCGAACTCCCGAGGATTACTCCAGCGGTTTTCGAGACCGCCGCCATACCGGGCTTGGCTACCTCGGCTTGGACAACCCGACCGCCTCGCGATATAAATCGTTTGTCACATCCGCGACGACGCCCGCGCGTGCGCGCATATCCTTATTTCTGGGGTGGTGCATCATCGGCCCATCATGTCGGACATCGTCTCGGAGGTCAAGAAGGCGAAGACAGCATCCATCGCTCTATCGGTGCTGGGCACCCCCGTGAAGGACAGGGCCCTGGAGGCCATGGCGGAGGCGCTGGACTCCGGAAGGGCGAGGATCCTGGAGGCGAATGCCGTCGACCTCCGGAACGGGGAGAGGCTCGTCGAATCCGGGGAGATCTCCAAATCGATGTTCAAGAGGCTCGCCATAGACGATGCCAAGATAGACGGGATGATCGCGGGCATCCGCGACGTCATGCATCTGAATGATCCCGTCGGCGAGGTGATGTCCGAACTGGACCTCGATGACAGGCTGACCCTGTATCAGATCCGCTGCCCCATCGGGATGCTGGGCGTGATCTTCGAATCCCGTCCCGACGTGGTCCCGCAGATAATGTCCTTGTGCTTGAAATCGGGCAACGGGGTGGCGTTCAAAGGCGGTCGCGAGGCGTCCGAATCCATACGCGCGCTGTTCGGAATCCTCAGGGACGCGGCCGCATCCGCCGGGGTTCCCGCGGATGCGTTCGTGCTGATGGAGTCGAGGGACGACATCAGCAGGATCCTCGGACTCCACGATTACATAGACCTCCTGATCCCCAGGGGGTCCAACGAGTTCGTCAGGTACATCCAGGGCAACACGAAGATCCCGGTGCTGGGGCACGCTGCCGGGATATGCCACGTGTACGTCGACCGCTCCGCGGATCTCGATATGGCCCGCAGGGTGGTGCTCGATTCGAAGACCCAGTATCCGGCGGTCTGCAACGCCATGGAGACCCTCCTGGTGGATTCGGCCGTGGCGACGGATTTCCTTCCCGGCATGGCCGAGCTCTTCGCACAGAAGGGAGTGGAGATGCGCGGCGACGCCCGCACAATGAAGATCATTGAGACGGAACCCGCCTCCGAGGAGGACTGGGACACGGAGTACGGCGACCTCATCGTCTCCATCCGCGTGGTCGACTCCATCGAGGAGGCGATCTCGTTCATCAACGAGCACGGCTCCCACCACACCGACGCGATAATCGCCTCGGACATGGAGAGAGCGGCGGAATTCGTCGCCAACGTGGATTCCGCGGACGTGTTCGTCAACGCGTCCACCCGCTTCGCCGACGGCTACCGCTACGGGAAAGGGGCCGAGGTGGGGATCAGCACCAACAAGATCCACGCCCGCGGACCGGTGGGCATGGAGGGGCTGATGATCTACAAGTACGTCCTAGTGGGGGACGGGCAGGTGGTCTCCGACTACGTCGGACCCAATGCCAAGAGGTTCAAGCACACGCCTTCCGATGAGAAATATCCGTTCGGGGGACAGCGATGGACCGCAGGGAGATACTGAAGGACGCGACCCGCGTGGTCGTGAAGATCGGGTCATCGTCGATCATGGGCGCCGGGTACGCCGTATCCAGGGGGTTCATGGATTCGGTGGCGGAGCAGGTCTCCAGGCTGAAGGCCGAAGGCAAGGAGGTGCTCATCGTGTCCTCCGGCGCGATCCCCATAGGGTTGAAGTCCATGGGCGTCAAGGCGAAGCCCAAGGAGGTCCCCATCAGGCAGGCCGCCGCATCCGTGGGGCAGAGCATCCTCATGAAGGAATGGAGCGACAGCTTCCGGAACCATGGGGTGCTGGTGGCGCAGATCCTCCTGACCATGGACGACTACTCGGTCAGGAGCCAGGCCGTCAATCTGAACAATACGATCGAGACGCTGATGAAGTGCGACGTGGTCCCGATCTTCAACGAGAACGACGCTGTGAGCGACTACGAGATCAAGTTCGGGGACAACGACACCCTGTCCGCGATAGTCGCCAGCAGGACCGACGCGGATCTGCTGATCATCCTTTCGGATGTGGCGGGGCTCTACGACAGCGACCCCACGTCGAATCCCGACGCGAAGCTGGTCCCGACCGTCGAGGATGTGGATTCCGTCCGTCACATGGCCGGGAAGGCCGTCTCCGGAGTGGGGACCGGCGGGATGAAGACCAAGTTGGACGCGGCGGAGATCTGCAGGGATGCCGGGTGCATGATGGTCATCGCCCTGAGCAAGGAGCCCGACGCGGTGTTCAAAGCGTCCATGGGAGAGGATATCGGGACGGTGTTCCTGGCACCCGCCGGAATATCGAAGAAGAGGCGCTGGATAAAGTCCGCCCACGCCGCAGGGAGTCTGACCATCGATCAGGGCGCCGGGAAGGCTGTCCTGGCCCATCAGTCGCTCCTGCCCGTCGGGATAAAAGGGATAGAAGGCAGGTTCGACGAGGGGGATGTGGTGGACATCGTCTGCGACGGCGAGGTCATCGCCAAGGGCACCGTGTCGTACGACTCCGACGAGCTCTCGAAGATCGCCGGCAGGCGCAGCTCCGAGATCCCGGCGCTGCTAGGTCGGAAGGGTCACGACGATGCCATCCTCTCGGAGAACATCGCTCTGTTGTGATCCTCGGACCCTTCCCGCTTCGGCATCCGAAACGGCGAAGCCGTCGCCGTTCATCACGGAGTCCACCTTCACCCGGGGGATCTGTTTGCAGAACGCCATCCCTATGAGGATCACGCGGCCTTCCATGCCGCTGTAGTACCTCTGGTCGTGGATCTGCCTGAACGCCTCGTCGGCGCTTGCATCCAGATCCTCCTCCTTCTTGGCGACCTTGAGTTCGAGCACCATGTACGGGATGCCTTGGTTCCTGGGGTAGAGGGTGATGTCCACTCTCCCCTGTCCTTCCGGGGCCTCGACCTTCACCCTGTATCTGCTGGACAGCGAATAGATCAGGGTCATGACGACCGCTTCGTAGGTGTTCTCGATCAGGCTCAGATAGTTGCCTGCGGCCAGGATCCTGGTCAGTATCCTCTCCATCGTCTGGGCGTCCTCGTTCAAGAGGGCCTTGTTGAATTTCACGAAGTCGTCCGTCTTGAGCGAATACACTGATCCTATGAGTTGGCCGACGAGTTCCTTCACCTCCTCGTTGGGCACCGACAGCTCGAACAGGACGTTCCCGAAGGCGTCCTTCCGATCGGTCCGGACTGCGTTGAGGTATCCGGCCATGATCATCAGGCTGTACAGAGGCTTGCCCGACTTCTCGATCGCCTCGTACGGGAACGATTCCATGATGTCGGACAGGATGGTCCCGCCGGTGATCAGCTTCATGATCTCGGTGTATTTCTCTTCGGTTATGCTCTCCAGGAGGTTTTTGATGAGCACGTTATTGCCGCTGTCGTTCCAGTACGCTTTCGCCTCGCATTCCTGATCGACGAAGCACATGACGCTGTACGGGTTGTACACCTCGGCATTGCCGAAGCGGTACCCGTCGTACCGTTCCTTCGCGATTCCGAACCTGTCCTCGCATCCGAAATCGGCCAGGATCTTCCTCACCTCCGATTCGGTGAATCCGAACCTCTCGTCGGATCTCTTGGAGAAGACGTTGTTCACTTCGATGTTGTTCAGATCGGAGAAGATGCTCTGTTTCGCGATCTGCATGATGCCGGTGACGTAGACCATTCCCCTGTACGGGTTCCCCTTTATCGAGGCGTACATGAGGTCCCTGATGAAGGACATCATGGGTTCGTGCGACTCTGTTCCGAATGCGTCGGATACGGCGGCATCGTATTCGTCTATCAGGATGATCGGTTTCACACCGTATTCATTCATCAGGGCGAGCGAGAGCCATTGAACTGCCGTAGCCAAGTCGTCCTCGGTGAGGTTTCCGTCGTCGAGGGTCGTGAAGATCCTCCTTACGGGGTCCCTGAGTTCCTTCGATTCGAGGAGGTGGCGGTGGGGCTCGAAGCATTTGCTCATCGCGTTGCGGATGCCGTTGAGGAATTTCCCGTACGTGCTGGCCTTGGCGCCTCCGAGATCGAGGTGGATCACCGGGAAGGCGTTCTTGTACGGTTCGTACTCGGGGTAGTTGGAGATCTCCAACCCGTCGAACCATGTGTTGCCTCTGAATTGGATGTTGAAGAAGGCATCCAACATCGACAGGTTCGTGGTCTTCCCGAACCTGCGGGGGCGGGTGAACAGATAGACTCCGTTCGGGTCGGAATCGAGGACGTCTCTGATGAGGAGTGTCTTGTCGACATAGTACATGTCTTTCTTCCGGAGCTCCGCGAACGACAGACCCCCGAGATCTATCTGCGTCATGCTATTGCACATCCATCACGGATTCATAAGTTTCGTGATGCGATGGTTCCGAAAAAGAGGTGCGAAACGGTTTGGCGGGGGCCGGAGGCCCCCCGGAGAATCGATCAGAACTTGCCGATCCTTCCGCCGTACTTCTCGTCCCCGAGCTTCTCGAAGACGTAGTAGGCGATAGCGAGCACGACCAGCCCGACCAGGATGCACGCGAACAGCGTGGTGTTGTTCCCGTTGTCGAAGCTGTACCCGCTGCCGACCCCGATGATCGCGGCGACGGCCAGGAGCGCGTAGAAGATCCTGTTGTCCATGTTCAGTCCTCCCACTCGGTGATGCCGCTCGGATCGGACAGGACGCTCTTGTGGAAGACCGGGTCCTCCACGCCCTCCCTCTTCTGCTTGCGGTAGTCCGCGTACGCTTCGAACACCTGCCTGCTCAGCAGCAGGACGATGATCATGTTGACCGTCGCCATCAGCGCCATGAATGTGTCGCTCACGGAGTCCACGGCGGACACGTCCGCGGTGGTCGCGGCGATGAACGCGACGATGATGACCAGGATCTTGACGCCGAGGATGACCTTTCCGTCGTCGTTCACGAACCTGGCGTTGGCCTCGGACATGGTGTAGTACCCGATGAGGCTGGTGAACGCGAAGATGAACATGAAGATCGCGATGATGTAGTTGGCGGCCGTTCCGATGGCGGTGCTGGAGATGACGTCCTGCACCAGCAGGGATCCCTTGTCGCCGAAGGCGAGGATCGAACTGTAGTCGCCGTAGGACAGGATGACCAGGGCGGTGAAGGTACAGACGATCAGGGTGTCCACGAGGACCCCGAAGGACTGGATGAGCCCCTGCTTGATCGGGTGGTTGACGTGGGCGGTGGCGGCGATGTTCGCGATGGAACCGAGACCGGCCTCGTTGGAGAACACGCCCCTCTTGAGTCCGTTCACGATGACCGTCCCGACCCCTCCGGCGATGAGGCTCTCGGGGCTAAACGCGTTGGTGAAGATCATGCTGATGGCGTTGGGGACGCCGTCGATGTTCAGGCAGATCGCGATGATGGCGAAGACGATCCAGGCGATGGCCATTGCGGGGACGATCTTGGCGGAGAACTTGGCGATGGCCTTGAGCCCCCTGAAGATGATGACCGCCGCGATGATGGCGATGATCGCCGCGAAGACGTAGTAGTTGTTCTCGAACTCGAACGCTCCGCACAGGGCGTTGGACGCGTTGCAGGCCTGGACGGCCACGAATCCGATTCCGAAGGTGAGGATCAGGAGGACCGCGGCGAGGATGCCCAGCTTCCTGTTCTTGAGACCCTTGGTGGCGTAGTAGGCCGGGCCTCCGAAGAAGTGCCCGTCGGATTTCTTCTCCTTGTAGATCTGGGCGAGGGTCGATTCCATGAACGAGCTCGCGGATCCGATGATCGCGAAGACCCACATCCAGAACACGGCGCCGGGGCCGCCCATGACTATGGCGGTCGCCACTCCGGCGATGTTACCCACGCCGATACGGGCGCCCATCCCGATGCAGAACGCTTCGAAGGATGAGATGTGCTTGGTGGTCTTCCCCTCTTTGACCCCGGAGAAGGACAGGGTGGAGGTCTCCTTGATCTTGGCGATCTGGAGGCCTTTCAGCCTCACCGTGAAGATGAGGCCGAGTCCGATGAGGAAGACGAAGGCGATGCCCCAGAAATAGGAGTTGACATGGCCCACGCCGTCCATCACTGAGTCGAATAGCGACATTTCGATTGCTCCCATGTGTGCAGGGACCAGTCGAAGACCGCGACCCGGCGCTTTGGATGGCTCGGCCCACGCGGTATATCTTAATTAAAACTTTTGTAACGAGATGTGTTCCATATCAGACGCAGGGTGATTGTTCGTCTAATAAAAATATGTTCAATTAGACGAATGAATTGTTTTTAATTTGAATAATAGGCGTTTGTTGTTATGGGCGTGATAGAGATTAGCACGGTAGGACGTCCGGCAGAATGCGATGCGGAGCGGATTCGATGAGAACGGATCGACAGCCCGAGCTGGAGGAGAAATTTTGGTAGATGAGTGGACCCGGCCGGATTTGAACCGGCGACCTCCGCCATGTCAAGGCGACGTCATAACCATCTAGACCACGAGTCCAGTAATCGCAGGATAGCCTTGTTGTACATAAAGATATCGAATTACCGCTAGTCCATCCGCAACTGTGTAACGGCGACCCGCTCGCCTGGCCGGCGCCCATATTGTATATCATATAGGGGATAGGGGACCGATCGAAATGCTCACGATGGGGATCGAAGGCACGGCGCACACCCTGGGGGTCGGGATAGTGGACCAGGACTGCAACGTCCTGTCCAACGAACTCGACATGTTCCGCCCTCCGCAGGGGGGACTCCATCCCCGCGAGGCCGCCAACCACCACGCCGAGGTGGCGGCGGACATCATGACCCGCGCCATGGACGCCGCCGGCGTCGGTCCGGAGGACATCGGCCTCGTATCGTTCTCCATGGGTCCGGGCCTCGGACCCTGCCTCAGGGTGGCGGCCACCGCCGCCAGGGCGTTCGCCTGCACCCTCGGCATCCCGATCATCGGGGTGAACCACTGCATCGCCCACATCGAGATAGGCCGCGCCCTCACCGGGTGCAGGGATCCCGCACTGCTCTACGCGTCGGGAGGGAACACCCAGGTCATCGCTTTCGCCGAGGGCAGGTACAGGGTCTTCGGCGAGACGCAGGACATCGGCATCGGGAACATGCTCGACAAGCTCGGAAGGGACCTCGGCATGGGCTTCTACGCCGGACCGGTGTTCGAGAAGCTCGCCCGCGAAGGAAGGGAGTACCACGAGCTGCCCTATTCGGTCAAAGGGATGGACGTGGCGTTCTCCGGCATCATAACCGCCGCGGTGTCGCTGTACA